>NZ_JBNNOR010000008.1:0-260858 GCF_050274955.1 Peribacillus sp. NPDC006672 | reverse complement strand
TACCTTGCGCTTCCTTAGTGGTTGGTCGATGTGTACCCCCACAGTGGACTTTCACCACCTAGATAGTTGCCATGCCTGGCACACAAGAAAAAGCTATCTTAAAGACAGCTCCGATCTTCAGCTAAAGCACCCGTTAAGGGGTCACTTCATTTTCGCGGCATTAGAGCATTTGTAATTGCCTAAAGATTTAATTCCATCCAATAATCTGCTTCAATAAAACCAAACTTTTTATATACCGGTCTACCTAATGTTGAAGCCCCGAGCCAAATTTTTGATACACCTGCGATTCTAGCTTCATCAACTAATTTAGTTAACAAAGTCGTAGCGATCCCTTGTCCACGGTAATTTTCTTTCGTATACATATTCGTGATATAGCCCATTTTACCACTCTTACTTGTGAATGAAGGCGGGAAATCATAGAAGATAATTGCACCCGTAGCAATAGTTTCTTCATTGTCTTCAACGATCCACTCGATTAACGAACCATCACTCATCTTATTGTGAAAAAAAGCATTGAGTTCGCTATCAATATCTTGATTCGGTTCCATCCCTTCATCAACTAATTGCTTTTTTCTTAGATGAACCAATTGATTAATATCATTCATATTTGCTTTACGATAGTACATCTACTCACCGCCCCAACAAATGAATATATTGCTGTACAGAGTGTAGCATATCTCACAGTGGAAGTCACCGACTAACGTAAACATAGAAAAGCTTGCAAGTTCGTGTTGACCATCTTGCAAGCCTAATACCATACAAATATTCAATTCTTCTATATCAAAGATCTAAAATGCAGTTTGAATCGGAAGAGGCGCCCTCTTCATACCAAGCAGGGAAATTCGTTCCCCATACATTGTTATGCAAGTTCACATGCATTCCGCCTGTGGGTGGGGCAAAGGAATGATCAAACTGTAACAATCTTCGTTCACCGGGGCATACAAGCGCTGCATCCAATGTTTCAATTGCTAAAGAAAGCAATAAAAATAGCCCAATTATTAGCACTGGTGGCATTAAAATAAAATATTTCTTTCTTTGCACATTCATCCCCTCCCTTTTGTTTAAAATTAACAAAAACACCACCCTCTTGTTCAACTAAACTGCCCGTTAGCGTAATGATCGATCCTTTTTGGGGGTCACCTCATTCAAAGCTCCTTTTTTATTGTATATAAGATTTATTAAGTAAACTAGCTTGCTGCTAATTGCTATGTTCCTCAACAATCTGGCCCTTTAATGGAATAATATGAATGACGTTTTTAAATAACTTTATTGTAAATTAAACAACTTTAATGTCACTTAACAGTATTCCTTATGGAACTATCCTGCCCCTTTAGTTCATTAAGGGGAAAAGCCACCAAATGGCAGCCCCGGATCTCAACTAACGCACCTGTTAGTGAAATATTGTATGTTACACTTTTTTTGCTAAGAAAGGCTTTTTATATAATTCGTAACATTCCCCAAACAGCAACTTCCTTGAGGATTGTTTACCTCGCACCCACATCGATTTTCTTTTATATTTTTACGAATGTGTTCAATAGGTTTAGGGCTAAGTTCTTGTTTTATTTATTCCTTAATTTTCTCTTTTGTCCAACCAAAACAATAGCAAACAGGCACAATAGAGGATTTATCTTTTTGATGAACAGAAACCTTAATTTCTGACATTAGATACATTTTTTCACCTGTATTAAAATAGACAACATCACATCTTTCTGTTGAACAAAAATAATGAGTTAAACCTGCATTCAAAGAGTCTAATACTGATGGTTTTAGTATTGATTTTAACGTAATTATTTTTACATTTTTCCCTTTTACATTACAAGACGGACACAAATCAGAACGACTATTTTCGGAAACTTGTTCTTTTGTTGCACAACAATCAGACATATTCAATGCCCTCCCTTTGATTATCCTAATAAGAAAACTATAACATTCCTACTTCAACTAACCTACCCCGATAGTTCAACGAGATAATCAACAACATCCTTTTACAGAGCCTATTAAAATTCTATATCATCTAAGAAAAAGTCCACATCATCGACTAGTATTTGATCAGCTTGCCACAGAGCGTAGACAAAAGCTGTCCATCTGTCAGTCTTTCTCCTAACTTAATCTTTTTTGACAAAGTCCTTATTTCCATCATTTTTAACTTTTACAACAATGTTTTTTGTGTTCCACCTCATCAATGGATTATCTCCAAAAATAATACGTTTTTGGGCAAAGAGCATTTCAATTCTAGGAGCAAGTTTTGCATAGATTGCATGAGGGTTTTGTATATATAAAACTTTGAACCCTGCTTCTTCTAATGCTTGTTTTACAATATCCAGACGGAACGTATCCCCAATAATAATATTTAGCCCACCTCGTCCATGAACTGCATTATGAAAGCTATTACAAAGAATTAAGGTTAAACCCACCAAAGGATAATCCTTAACTACTTTGATATGACGTACACCATCAGCCTTACGAGACTTACTACGTTCTTTCTGGCATTAGTGGTTTGTCTCTTTTTTAATACAGCACGCCTTTGCTTCATCCATTCTCTTCCTTTACAGATTCATTAGGCTATCAGATTGTATTAGCATAATAACATTTCCTGTTTTCATCACATACATCCCCTTCTTATGTACGTGAAGTATATACCTTGTTATAATTAATTAAAGTAAACTTTATTGATCGGAGAGATTTTGTGATAAGAAAATATAAATGGTGGATAGTCATATTGATTATTGCGATATTAGCATGGTCTTCTTATGATTTTTTTAGTAAAGATAAAAAGACGGCAGAGGAATTTGCAAATAAGCTTTACTCTTACCCACTTCCTCCGGATACAGAAATTATAGACAAAGGTTTTGATTATGGAGTTTCATATGGTGGAGGACCTTGGGGTAGTGGAGGTCAACCAACTGTTGTTGCTTATATGAAGTTATCCTCTGAACTAAGCGAAAGAAAATTAATTGACTACTATAAAATCAATAGTTCTTTAAAAGATTTTGAAGTTTACTTTAAAGGTGACGAAGAAATTATAGAAACATTTGATGGAAAGAAGAGTTGGTATGAAGGGAAAACTCCATCAAATCCAAGTAAAAAAAGTAACGAAGGGGAACCTATTGAACTTATTGTTCAAAAAAGAACAATATTTGAATCTCCTTTTGGAGATCTTTCTGATATATTTCATTAAAAAGAAGCCAAGAATAAATGAAGTGAGTTTTTGTTCTTCATCAGAAACTTTTTCAATATTAAGCAGGTAGTTCCTTACGGATTGGGCCACTTCTGATTCAGTAAGAAGCATTCCTAATCTTAGCAAACCTCTTCTATTAAGTAATGTCAAAGATGGAGAATTTTTAACTCTGGTACATCGTGTACCAGACCCTCTTTAAACTCCTTTAGTACCTTTCCCTAAGAAGTCTTAATTCACCATAGTCATTAAATTCACTTCTATGGCGCTTTACTACACCTCTTATAGTTTCAACAGAAACCTCGTAATAATCTGCTGCGCTTTGAAGAGTCATTTCAAATTCGTCTGTAATAAATGCAACAGACTTAACTTTTTCTAAAATCTCGTCACGGTATACATATTGATCACGCATTGTTCGACTTTCAATAAGTACAAGTCAATTTTCCTTAGTTATGTCTGCTTCTAATTGCTTTTTTTTAGCCATTCACACTCACTCCTTTAGACCTATAATTATCCAGTAGAAGATGTCTACGAACAACTACTATCGTTCAAATCGAGACATTTGACCTAATACCACCTCATCATGCTAATTGCTAAATAAATATTTTTGGAGGGCTTTTAACCCCTTGCCCCGCCAGCAGCCACCGCAAACTAGCTGCATCAGCATAAACAACATGCCTGTTTGACTACTCGAGTAATGCACTTTGATATGGGATATGTGCGTCTCGCAGGAATTACTTCCTGAGATAATCTTATAAAAATGACAAGAAAAAAAGGCCCTATTTTAGCAGCCTTTTTCTCCTGATTTTGTACCTATTTTTGTCCATGGTTTTTATTAAGAATCAGGAAAATACGGATTTACAAAGTTAAAAGCATCCCATCTGAAATAGAAATAAAAAATAAAAGGCTGACCAAAAGTGATGTCAGCTTATTATATTCTTAGCAACATGCACCATTTCCATAGGCTGGGGCGTATCCTCAGCAATAGCCGCCACAAAAACTAGCTCCAATAATGACTAAGAGGATAAATAATACAATTAATAGTGCGAAGCCACCTCCAAATCCACATCCACCATCAAATCCATCACAACCAGACATACAATCACTCCTTATTTGGGTTAAGGAGGAACTTATTTGGGTTAATTCATTCTATGCTCTACATAGGTTAATGATACAATTAAAAGACAAAAAAGACCGAAATAAAAATGAACTGCACCCCAATTGTTAGACACCATCTAACATGAACTGTGCCCTTTAAAATGGACAGTCATAAAAAAAGACCTATAAATTAAGCAGCTAATAGTTGACTCCCGTATTGTGCGGGAGTCATTCTATTTAGGCTCCATTGGTAACGATTTGTATTGTAATCTTCCATATATTCTTCAATTAATTGGTGTAACTCATCAAAAGTTTGACACTCCAAATAATCCACTTCATCTTTAAAATGGCCAAAGAATGATTCCATAGGGGCATTGTCCCAACAGTTTCCCTTTCGGGACATAGATTGTTTCAGCCCTAGTTCTTTCACTCGGCGCTGGAACTCAGGGTGTGTATAATGAACGCCTTGGTCTGAATGAATGATCGCTTCAGGATGAATCAGATCATTTAGGGAATCAGAGAGCTTCTCCAATGTGTGATAGACAATCCCCATCTTGAGACTTCTAGATAAGTGAAAAGCGATGATTTCTCGTGTAACCGCATCATTGACACAAGAAAGATAAGCTGGTTGTCCAGAACCATAATAAACGTAAGTAATATCTGTAAGAAGAACTTTCCTCGGTTCTCCTTGGTTAAAGTTCCTATTTAAGTGGTTTGTAACGGCCTTATGCTCATGAGTGGCTTTCGATATTTTCTTATAGGGTTTCGCTTGACGAATTATGGCTTTAAGATTGAACTTATGCATGAGCCTTCGAATCTTTTTATGGTTCATCGTGACAAAATACTTATTCTCTAAAATCATTTTGATGGTGAGGGCACCTGCTTTTTTCTTCTTGGCCTCAAATACTTCCTTAATAAGTTCATAATCCTGCGTATCTTTCTTCTCGTGAGTCAATCGAATCTTTTCAGCATGTATCCAAGCATAATATCCACTACGACTGACTTCGGCCATTTCACAAAAATAACGGACCATATTGGTAAGATTATATTGGCGAATGATTTGGTCAATTAACGTAAATTTTTCACTCGTTGTCATTTTCTCCTCTTCGAAGCCTGCCTTTCGAGTTCGTCTAACTTTTTTAGAAATTCAAGTTCAGCCTCTAAATATTTAATACGAGCTTCAGCCTTTTTTAACTGATCTTCCTGTGAATACTCCTTGGATTTTGGTCTTCCTGTACTTCCTTTCCCACGTCGCTCTGTATAGAAGCCATCCTCCCCATATTGTTCAAACGTTTTTCTCCAACGTTTTAAGCAGCCTTTTGGTTTATCCGATCCAATCATATCTAAATCAAAGCCATGTTCGATAAAGATTTGGGTAGGTGATTTACCAGCTTGATTCTCTTCAACAGCCTTTACCTTAAAGTCTGGATGATAAGCAATCGAACGATCTGAAGCCTGTTTCACATGTGGATTATTTTTTAAATCCTTTATTTGAAATTCATTAAAATTAATTTTACTCATTTTGATTTCCCCCGCCCTATATCTGAAATGATTATAAACGGGGTTCTAGTAAAAAGACATAGAAAAACCCCGAATAAGGGACTTTTTTTACTGTGTCCATTATTCGGGGTATAGTTCAATTAAAGAAGGGCCTTTTTATATTAATCTTCTACGATCACACCGATAATCTCATCAAATTGAATTTTCTCAAAGGTACTATCTTTCTTCTGAATACGTAACTCTTTCGTGATTGGATGTATGTACACAGTATCCTTGCAAATCATGCGGATTTCCCTCGTTATGCAATCTAAAACTTATCGGTAAATGATATTCCATCGCATAATGAATGTTGTTTTCAAATTCTTCAAGCTGGTATTCAACAAGGACAGGTTTTTTATTCAGGAAGAAATCAACCTCACCCATTTTTTTATTTAAAGCTTTATGTTCCGGCATAATTAACGCTGCTTGCCATTTAACGAGCCCTCTATCACGAATTGTACTCATCAGAAAGATCCCTCCTTTACATCTATTATACCCAAACAAACGTTCCCGAGAAAGACAGAAAAAAATTCCTTCCCCAATATGGAAGAAGGGCTTTTCTAAATGGCATCAAAAAATTGTGTATATTGTAGTACTAATAAAGTGGTTTAAATCTGCAAGTTTGAACCGGCATGGCTACGTCTAAAAATGACCTCCATGAAAAAAAGCCTGCTTATTCAGCAGACTTTCCCTCGATTATATCTTTGAGGAAATGGAAATTGAAAAAATCCTGAAAAAGAAACTAAATAAGATACGAAAGCATTTATGTCCACTACCGAAGCTACCGCCGCCACCGGTTGTATGTGATCTCTTGGTGTATGTCGCCTTATATCTTTATTTAGTAAAGTTTATATTCTAGTCTATGCTTGGCTCTAAGGTTTGGTATAGGCAGAGGGAAAACTAATGGAGGAATGGGCAGATCCGAGTATTGTAAAAGAATTTAAATTTAACATCTTTATTACTTCTATACATATCTAATTTCATTAAAACATTAAAACTGAATATTTCATTAGGAGAAACAGGTACGTCCGATTGAACCTGTGGATGATTTACCTTTTTAATTCCCTATTAAGGGAATTTTTTTATGTCAACAGAAGGCCTTTAGAACTATCATCCAGAAAACAAAATGAATTAATGGATTTTAATGAAAATGTGTACATTTCCACTATATAGGTAATTCTGATTATTTTATAAATTAGTACACATTTCCAGATAAATGTATTTTACAATATTACTTGTAATAAAAAACACAGATTAGGATGATCTTGTAAGATGAAAACTAAATATAATTATATTTTTGAGGAGGAATCGTAGAAATGCAAGTTTTGAAGAAAATTAGACTTTCAGTATTTACAACTTTAACGGCTGGCGCATTAATTACATTTACTGCTTTTGGAACACCTTTAAGCACGACTGCAGCAGAAAATACGGAACTTTCTAAAGCAGAACAAGAAGAACTAAATACCGTGTTAGAACATTTAGAACTTGATGAAGAAAATATTCAAATCAAAATTGTCAACAAAGATGAATTAAAAGATGTTCTTAACGATTCTAGAGTTTATAATCAATTAACAAATTCAGTTAATCAACTTAATAACATCTTAAAGTATGTAAAATTTGATGAAGATGAAAATCAATTAGCCATTAAGAATAAAGTTAAGGTAAAAGCTGATCTTGATTCTACTACATATAATCAGTTAAAATCTACAGTTAAACAATTTAATCAGATTATGGATAGTCCAGAGGGTAAAGAATTGCAGGAACAAGTTTTTAAAGAATTAGGTGTAAGTAAATCATCCGCAAATATGGCTTCTATTCAAGGATCATCTTCAGATATGGTTTCTATTCAAGGAGTTAGTGGTTGTGGAGCAGCTTCAATCGCTGGCTTTGCTCATACTACTGCTTTTACAGGACTAATGACTGTTGCAGGAGTAGGTGGACCTGCAGGATGGGCTGTTGGAGTTGGAGTTGGAGCCGTGTGGTTAGGTGCTTCTGCTGCTGCTGGCTGTTTATCATAATAAGGTGGTGATAACATGAATCCTGATAATACTTTTAAAGAGTTTTTAGGCGGTAGAATTGATCTATTTTCAAGAGGATCTTTCCAAATGTTTACATTTTTAATTTTATTCTCTCCACTTTTCACACATGCATTTAAGGAAAATGTATTATTGTATGTGATGTTTTCTATACTCATTACAATCAATAATTTAGGAGTCGAATTCTTCTCAATCAAAAAAAGAAGCCCAGAACCTAAAAAATATATGCTACTATTTCTAAGTATTAGTTTGCCTATTGATATTTTGTTACTATGCTTATTCTATGTTTTAGGTTAACAACGATTTTAGATTAGAGTATTAAAAAGTAATAAAGCCCCTCCCACACGAGAAGGGCTTTTCCTTATTTCACACGTAATTTTTGACCAATCTGAATTGTATAGTTGCTATCAAGACCATTCCAATCCTTGATTTGTTTAATCGTGCTTCCGTATTTTACTGCAAGAGCAGATAACGTGTCACCTTTCACAACTGTGTGATAAGTAGCCGTTAAACCACTTATAATAAGGATGCTTCCAATTTGTAGGGCACTTGGATTAACACCTGGGTTTAGTGCCTGAAGATTTGCCACCGTATTTATTAGCGATTGAATAAAAGTATCTCCTTTTACAATTGTGTGAGTGTTTCCGGATACCTCATTATCCTTCATTTTCAGATTAAACGATTTAACTATTCCATTTACATGGCCTTGAGCCAATGCTTCAAGGAAGGCACTCTTTTTTAGTTGGGCCGCATCGGAAGTATTATCAATGAATCCATTCTCAGTCAGTAAAGCTGGCATTGTAGATTCCCGCAGCACGTGAAAATCACCTGTTTTTTTTACCGCGGTCATTCATGCATTCTCCTTTTTAGAATGATAAGCAGGATTTTCGGTATGGGTTTTTAAGCCATACTCTACGCATATAGTTGGACGCTTGTCCCAGTCTTGATACATCCCTAAAATCACAGAAGGAGATATTTTAACACTCACCCTTGTATGCCGAATCATTTCTAGGTAATCATCAATAATCTTTAATTGATTTTTGGAATACCTAAGACGCAAATTTTCAATTTGTTCGGGTATATTGTTTTTATTACTTTCCTTTACTTTCCTTTCCTTTCCTTTCCTTTACTTTGGGGATTAATGTCACCATTTACTATGTTTGTTTTATCATTAATGTTTACATTAACTTCTTGATTGTCTGCATTAACTAGAGAAATTGAAATTTTACTAGAGCCGATATGTTCGCGATAATCTATCAGCAAAAATTCTTCGTGAAGAGTAACAGACTTTCTCCGGACAATCGCCTCTATATAACGTGTTTGAATGCCTTTTGACGTTAATATCTCGTATTTATCAAATGTTTCTTGGTCAAGTCAATGATTTCCGGCTAAAAATTAAAGGATGTGAATCGTTGTGGCTTACTATCAAAAACTCCCTGCTAAAAATAAACAGGGCTACAAATGGAAGTGTACTGACGGTCCTCGCAATCCGGCTACTGGTAAAAGAACTCAAATTATACGACGTGCAGATACAAAAAAAGAAGCTGCTTTTAAGGTACAGGAAGCCCTTAAAGACATTAATATAAATAACGGACAGGCTTATAACAAAGATATTCTATTTAAAGATTACTTGCTTGATTGGTTAATCACTTATAAAAAAAACGCAGTGAAAGAAAATACTTACAGGCTTCATGAGCGAAATGTCCAAAAAAAAAATCCTTCCGTTAATTGGTCATATGAAAATAAAAGATCTAACTCCAACCATTTATCAAAAAATCGTTAATAAACTCGCTGATCAAGAACATAGTAAAAGAACCGTAGAAATCATCCACACTACTCTTTCTAACGCGATGAATAAAGCCGTTTCTCTTGAAATGTTATCTAAAAACTCTTGTTCTGGAGTTATTATTCCTAATAAGACAATAAACCAAATAAAAGAAGATGATGATTTAGAATATCTAACCAAAGAAGAAGTAATTAGATTTTTAGAGGCAGCTTTAAAAGAAAATTGGAGCTATTTTATTTTATTTAAAACACTAATCGATACTGGTTTAAGAAAAGGTGAAGCTTTAGCTCTCCAGGTACTGGATTTAGATTTCACTGATAATAAAATTAAAATCTACAAAACTTTAAATTATGATGTTTTGGATATTGATAAAATGTTCGGTCCACCTAAAACTGAAACATCTTATAGAAAAGTTTTAATTGATGAAAGTCTTACTACTCTGTTAACACGTCATGTCATTAAGCAAAAGGAAATAAAACTGAAATTGACAGAAAGGTATCATAGAGAAACTAATCTTGTTTTCGAACGCGGGAATGGCCTCCCCTATTCAAAATCCACCTTACACAGGGCCTTTATTCGCATTTGTAGAAAAGCAGGAATTACAAAACATATAACCATTCACGGTTTACGACATACCCACGCTGTTTTACTTCTAGAATCTGGAGCCAGTTTAAAAGATGTGCAGGAACGCTTAGGACATAAATCAATACAAACAACAGCAGATGTCTATGCTCACATGTCAAAGAAACTCGAAGAAAAAAGTGTTGATGGATATTCTAACTACATGAATTATGCTTAATTGAATATGAAATGTGGTCAAAATGTGGTCAGCCAGCCAGTTCCCTTTCATTTTATAAAAATAAAAAAAAGCCTTGGTAACTGAGAAACTCAGTAATACCAAGGCTTTGAAACTATTAATACATTGACATATATTGTTCGCGTTCCCATGGGTGAACTTGTGTGCGGAACATATCCCACTCGATTTCTTTTGCTTCGATGAAGTGTTCAAGTAAGTGTTCACCTAGTGCTGATTTGATAACTTCATCAGCTTTTAATGTTTCCAATGCAGCATATAAAGTAGCTGGAAGATCAACGATGCCTACTTCTTCACGTTCTTCTTTATTCATAACATAGATGTTGCGATCAACCGGAGCTGGAGGAGTCAAGTCGTTTTTGATGCCGTCAAGACCAGCTTTCAGTATAACAGCAAGTGCCAGGTATGGGTTTGCTGCTGGATCGACACTACGTACCTCTACGCGAGTACTCACTCCGCGTGAAGCTGGGATACGAATTAATGGGCTGCGGTTTTTAGCAGACCATGCAACATAACAAGGAGCTTCGTAACCAGGAACTAAACGTTTATATGAGTTAACAGTAGGGTTTGTTACCGCAGTGAAGCTTGGAGCATGCTTAATGATACCTGCGATAAATTGCTCAGCTGTTTTACTTAATTCCAATTTTCCTTCTGTATCATAAAATGCATTTTGTTTTCCTTTGAATAATGAAACGTTACAGTGCATACCAGATCCATTAACACCGAACAATGGCTTTGGCATGAATGTTGCGTGTAAACCATGTTTACGCGCAATCGTCTTTACAACCAATTTAAATGTTTGGATGTTATCACATGCTGAGATTGCATCCGCATATTTAAAGTCAATTTCATGTTGTCCTGGAGCTACTTCATGGTGGGATGCTTCAATTTCAAATCCCATTTCTTCAAGCTCAAGAACGATATCACGACGGCAGTTTTCTCCTAGGTCAGTAGGTGCAAGGTCAAAGTATCCGCCTTTATCATTCAATTCTAGAGTAGGCTCACCTGCAGCGTCCAGTTTGAATAAGAAGAATTCAGGCTCAGGTCCAAGATTGAAATCTGTGAAGCCCATTTCTCTTGCTTCTGCAAGAACACGTTTTAGGTTAGCACGGGGATCCCCATCAAAAGGTGTTCCATCCGTATTGTAAATATCACAGATCAAACGTGCGACTTTACCTTTTTCGGAAGTCCAAGGGAAGATAACCCATGTATTTAAATCAGGATATAGGTACATATCAGACTCTTCGATACGAACAAAACCTTCAATGGAAGATCCGTCAAACATCATTTTATTATCAAGTGCTTTTTCCAATTGACTGACTGGGATTTCAACGTTTTTAATCGTCCCTAAAATGTCAGTAAACTGTAAACGAATGTACTTAACATTTTCTTCTTTCGCTAAACGAGTGATGTCTTCACGTGTGAACTTTGCCAATTTTTATTCCCCCTAATAATCATTCATAAATCATATTTTTTATTGAAAAAAACGAGACATATCCCCTTGTCGAAGTGATGTTCGATGCTTACTTCCTTGTAAAAGCTCGGTACGCAGAAGCTTGCGAAGCTCCTCATCACTAAGGTCATGTCTTATTTTATCCGCTTGTTCTAAATCTTGAGTCTTAGGTAAATTCTGTTCCTTTACAGTGAAAATTTTTTTTATGCCGGCCAGATTGACTCCTTGTTCGATTAAGTCTTTAATCTCAAGCAGTCGATCGATATCGTTTAAAGAAAAAACCCGACGATTTCCATCTGTTCTCATAGGAGTAATAAGTTGATGCTCTTCGTAATACCGAATTTGGCGTGCAGACAACTCAGTTAGCTGCATGACGATTCCGATGGAAAAAAGAGGCATCGAACGCCGAATGTTGTTGCCGCTCATTCTTAGCATCCTCCTTTTGTTTATCTTAAAATAATCATATAACATGTTATTAAACATGTCAATCTCATGTTACATTTTGTAACATCTTTTTTTCGGAAGAGTTTAATGATTTGTAACTACTCAAATATTACGACTATTGTTTTTGGCAGGAATCCAATTGATTTGGATTCCCATTACGTATCTAACATATTCTCATTTACAATTGGATTAGTTTTTTATCCATTAACGCATTCACAGCGGTCAATACTGCTATTTTAACATGGGCATAGGTCAAGCCGCCTTGAACGTAGGCAACATACGGAGCCCTTGTTGGACCATCTGCCGTCAGTTCAATGCTTGCTCCCTGTATAAAGGTGCCCGCAGCCATGATTACATCATCTTCATATCCTGGCATATATGCAGGATATGGTGTCACATGTGAATTGATTGGCGATGCATATTGGATGGCCTGACAAAAGGCAACCATTTTATCCCGGTCATCAAACTGGACAGATTGAATCAAATCTGTGCGCTTCGCATCCCATCTAGGATACGTATTCATACCGATTTTTCCCAAAAAGGCCGCAGTGAACATGGCTCCTTTTACAGCTTGGCCCACGACATGTGGTGCAAGGAAGAAACCTTGGTACATTTCCTGCAGACTATAAAGCGAAGCACCTGCTTCAGCCCCTATTCCAGGTGATGTTAATCGATAAGAGCAAGCTTCAACAAGGGCCTTTTTCCCAACAATATATCCACCGGTTTTCACTATCCCGCCACCGGGGTTTTTAATCAGCGAACCAGCCATTAAATCGGCTCCAACATGACATGGTTCTTGTGTTTCAACAAACTCTCCATAACAATTGTCCACGAACACGACGATTTCCGGGTTAATGGCTTTAACAAAGGAAATCATTTCCTTAATCTCTTCAATCGTAAAGGAAGGGCGTGTAGCATACCCTTTTGACCGTTGTATACCGATCATCTTCGTATTTGGTTGAATGGCTTGTTTAACGGCTTCGAAATCAACGGATCCCGCTTCCGCTAATGGAACGGCCTTATAGCTGATTTGAAAATCGCGCAAAGATCCAATCCCCGATCCCCTGATACCAACAATCTCTTCCAAAGTATCATAGGGCTTTCCAGTTATGTATAACAATTCATCACCCGGGCGCAATATGCCGAACAGAGCAGTGGAGATGGCGTGTGTGCCTGAAATAATTTGCGGGCGCACCAATCCAGCTTCCGCACCAAAAACCTCTGCATATATCAATTCAAGCGTATCGCGCCCCATATCATCATATCCATACCCAGTTGTCGGGATGAAATGGGAATCACTCACCCTATGTGCTTGATAACTTTGTAATACACGAAATTGATTTTCTTCAATTCGTTCGTCCACTTGCTTATGTAACGGAGAAATCATTGCTTCCACTTCCTGCGCAATGTTTTTCAACACTTCTCCATTTGTTAACTGCTGATACATCAAACTTCCCCTTTATAATGAATATTTCTCAAGCTGCCCGGTTAATGGATGATCAGCTAGACAAAAACCTTTGCATTCATATCTTTCCGATTCTTCATTAAAGGAGAGAGTGCGCAATATGGTTTCATTTTTCAGCTGTGATAATAGTTTACCCTCACTCGACGGCAGGAAAACATAATACGGGACCATTTCTTCAATCACGTATTTTTCAATTTCTTCCATGATTTGATTCAAGTCCGATTGTTCATAGGCACTTATCATTAATGAATCATGACTTGATGACCTTACAAAATCAGCATGAATCCGATCTTTCTTATTATACAACGTTAACTGTGGAATGGAAGGCACTTCTA
This sequence comes from Peribacillus sp. NPDC006672, assembly GCF_050274955.1. NCBI lineage: Bacteria > Bacillati > Bacillota > Bacilli > Caryophanales > Bacillaceae > Peribacillus > Peribacillus sp. NPDC006672. The sequence continues at coordinate 246,713 of NZ_JBNNOR010000008.1, read as the reverse complement.
AGTCATTTAGCAAATCCTGCACCGTTTTCTGATGATTAAAGTAATCTGTACTTGAGGAATCGACCACATGGAGCAATAGGTCAGCTTCTTTCACTTCTTCCAGAGTCGAGCGGAATGCGGCGATTAAAGATGTCGGCAAATCTTGAATGAATCCTACCGTATCCGTCAGCAGCACGGTAAATCCGCTGGGAAGAATGGCTTTTCGTGTCATGGGATCCAGTGTAGCGAACAACTGATTCTCTTCGAATGAATCCGCCTCCGTCAAACGGTTGAACAGCGTCGATTTGCCTGCATTCGTGTATCCCACGAGGGCAATTTGAAAGGTCTTATTACGTTTCCTTCTATCACGATAGCGTTCACGATGCTTGACAATGCCACTTAATTGTTGCTTGATTTCATCTATTTTCCCACGAATGTGACGACGGTCGCTTTCCAGCTTCGTTTCTCCAGGGCCCCTGGTGCCGATTCCGCCTCCAAGCCTGGACATTGCGGTCCCCTGTCCGACCAAACGCGGTAATAAATATTGGAGCTGAGCAAGTTCAACCTGCAGCTTCCCTTCCCTGGAACGCGCCCGCTGAGCAAATATATCTAATATAAGCTGTGTCCGGTCAATGATCCTTGCCTCCAATTGTTTCGAAAGGTTCCGAATCTGGCTCGGGGATAGTTCATCATTAAAGATAAATAAATCCGGCTCAAGCTCCTCTTCCAAATTTCGAAGCTCCTCCACTTTTCCTTTTCCTATATATGTAGTTGGATCGACGCTTTCCCTTTTCTGGGTGATGGTCATTAACACCTTACCATTTGCCGTCTTCGCCAATGAAGCCAGCTCATCGAGTGAATATTCAAAACGTTCAGTAGGCTCTGTTGTTTGACACCCAATCAACACGGCCATTTCCTTTGATGATTCTTCCAAATCATGCACCACCTTCTTGAAGATTTCAGTTAATCATAACAAAAAAATTGGCTATATAAAAATTTTCTGAAAACAAAGCTTTTAACCGTTTTAAAAATTCCGATAACATGCTAAAATCAAATTTGACTTTACCATCAAAATCGAAAAGACATAGAGGGAATTCATATGACATGGGAAGTATTAAGCTTCATAGGTACGATTGCATTCGCCATTAGCGGAACCATCATTGCCATGGAAGAAGAGTATGATATTTTAGGAGTTTATATTTTAGGAATCATAACCGCTTTTGGCGGAGGGGCAATCCGGAACCTGCTGATTGGTGTCCCCGTTTCAACGTTATGGGATCAAAGTTTCTATTTTGCCATCGCTATCGTATCCATCACCATCGTTTTTGTATTTCCTGCAAACCTTTCAAGGCATTGGGACAGATGGGGAAACCTCAGTGATGCCATTGGCCTTTCTGCCTTTGCCATCCAAGGCGCAATGTATGCCGTGGAACTTAATCATCCAATAAGTGCCATCATTGTATCTGCTGCATTAACCGGATGCGGCGGCGGGATACTTCGTGACGTACTTGCCGGAAGAAAACCATTGGTCTTCAGAAAAGAAATCTACGTAGTATGGGCCATCATTGCAGGCTTAGCTTTAGGCAGTGGTGTATTATCCCAGTCTTGGCAGTTTTATTCGCTCTTCGCTGTCATTACGATATTGCGAGTCCTTTCTTACACTAATAATTGGCATCTCCCTAATAAAAAATGGGTGCCTAAGACATAAATTTGAAAAGCCCGCCATTTTGGTGGGCTTTTCCATGTCATTCTTTCTCATCATCCTCAAAAATCAAATCTTGGCTGGTTAGGGTCAGTAAATCGGCTTTCTCAAACGAATCCTCCAGTAAAAGCCGCATCGCCTGTGCCCTAATCGACTTTTCAAGAACATTTCGGATATAACGTCCGTTAGAAAATGAAATAGGCCCCCGGAATGAACGTAATATGATTAAATGTTCTTTTAATTTCCTTTCGGCCTCCCGATTCATTAGATATTCCCTTTCCTGCAGCATCCGATCGGCTATTTCCATTAACTGATCAATCGTATAATCCGGAAAGTCAACAACAAGCGGGAACCTGGAATGAAGGCCAGGATTTAAGCTAAGGAAATAATCCATTTCCCTTGAATATCCAGCAAGGATCAAAATGAATTCGTGTTGACGATCCTCCATATGCTTGACAAGCGTATCTATGGCTTCTTTACCAAAATCCTTTTCGCCGCCCCTTCCCAAGGAATAGGCTTCATCAATAAATAAGATTCCGCCAATGGCCTTTTTAATTAAATCCCTTGTTTTTTGGGCAGTATGACCAATGTATTCCCCGACCAAATCTGCCCTCTCCGCTTCAATTAAATGCCCTTTCGATAGTACATTCATTTTTTGAAACAACTTACCGATTAAACGTGCAACAGTTGTTTTCCCAGTTCCGGGATTTCCTTTAAACATCATATGCAGCGCTTGCCGGCCAGTCTTCAGCCCCTTTGCCTCACGTTGTTTATTGATGTAAATCCAGGCATATATTTCTTTTATCATCCGTTTCATTTCTTCCATTCCGACCAGCGATTTCAGGTCATCTTCAATCTCTTTCAACGCTACATGCTGTTGGGGGATTTCTTGCACCAAAATTTCTTTTATCGGTAGATCCTTTTGTAGCGCTTTTCTGTTTTCCGCATTAAACACAATATTGATTTGCCCGTTATTTTTCATACGGATCGGTTGTTCCAATGCATTCACCTCTCCATCTTGGACCCCTGACTCCACAATTTCCATTAGATTTATGATGGTAATAGGCATATGTAACATCGCCAAAACTTACCCATCGGAAAATTCATTATTTCTTTTCGTGAATACCAAAGATTTCAGTTTAATTAGCCATATTCCTTTTCTAACGGCGACTTATTCTGACAGGATTTTTTCCTAAGAGGTTTTTTTCGACAAGTTTCATTCCCATTCACCAATTAATATAAGGGAATGTCATTTCCTGCGGTTTCCCGGAAAATAATCCGTCCCTTATATATATTCAAAACAGGTACGTAAAATTATCGATTCTTTGAAAAAGAAACGTACCGTGCATACAAAAAAACAGGTCGCTATAAGCGAACCTGTTTTTCACATTCATATATATGATTATTCCTTCACTTCGTAATCAATCTGAACATTACGTTGTGGAGCAAATGTAGAAATCGCATGTTTATAGACTAACTGCTGTTTGCCCTCTGATTCAAATAAAACGGTAAAATTATCGAACCCTTTTACTTGTCCTCTAATCTGGAACCCGTTTAATAAAAATACCGTCACATACGTACCATCTTTTCGTAATTGATTAAGAAACTGATCTTGAATATTTACTGATTGTTTCATGTATTAGTCCTCCTCTTTTCTCTCTAAATTTATGTATTCGCCTTCATTGAAAAGCTTTCCTGCTATAAACCCAGATATTTCATGTATTTTTTTTGAAAAACCCTCGAGATCGGTCATATTAAACCAATTTACATCCATTTTATTTCGAAACCAAGTCAATTGCCTTTTTGCGTATCTACGGGAGTTTTGCTTTAAAGTCTCAACTGCTTCATCCAATGAAGCTTTTCCATCAAAAAAATCATAGATTTCTTTATAGCCTATAGCCTGGATTGATTGGCAATCCCTCAAACCTTTTTCGTGAAAGGACTCTACCTCTTGAATCAGCCCTTCTTCTACCATCCCATCAACACGTTGATCGATGCGGCGGTACAACTTTTCACGTTCCATTGTCAGCCCAATGATGCATGTATCATATTTAAATTCAGTAGGTTGTTCATTCAGCTGCTCACTCATCGTTTTACCTGTACAATGATAAATCTCAAGTGCCCTGATCACCCTTCTAACATTATTAGGATGAATCCGATTCGCGCTTTCTGGGTCAACGATGCGTAATTGTTCAAAAACAGGATCGATCCCAAACTCCCTTACCTGTTTTTCGAGTCCATCCCTATAAACAGGGTCTGATGGCGCTTCCGAAAATTGATAATCATAAATGACCGATTGTATGTATAATCCTGTTCCACCGACGATAATAGGGAGTTTACCTCTGCTCTGGATATCCCCTATACAAGTATTAGCGCGCTCCTGGAACTCTGCTGCACTAAATGGTTCATCAGGGTCCTTAATATCAATTAAATAATGAGGAATCCCTTCTGTTTCTTCCCTTTTGATTTTTGCAGTCCCAATATCCATCCCTTTATAAACCTGCATCGAATCTCCGCTGATAATTTCACCATTAAATAACTTTGCCATCTCGATGCTCATCTTAGTCTTTCCAACAGCAGTCGGTCCAATGATAACGAGAAGTTTTCCTTTTTGTTGTTTCACATTCTCACTGCCTTATATGATTTTTTCCTATCTTATCATAATCTCGATGAAAGCAGCTAAACATCTACCCATTATGTCCAATTCAGATTCTTTTATTCACCTCTTTTCCTGGAATAATCGTCATCTTGAAATTCCTTTATTCACATTCAATAGTGACCATTATGCCTTCTTTTTTTCATATAAATCAGCTTTATAATACAGATGAAGTTCCCAGCTCCATTTGCCGCATTAGCCAAGTTATAGTGAAACCGGCTGGGACTTGTGGAGAAAAATAAGCATGATAAAGGCCATCCAACAAATTAGAAAATAACTAAAAAAAGGTATGATTCCTTCTGCATTTTGAGGAATCATACCTTTTTTATCATTATTGCGCTTCCCTTTGATTTACAGTTCAGCACATTCTTCCATTTACGGGTATCATCATCGTAACGGTCGTTTCTTTTTCAGTGGATTGTACATGAATCTCTCCATCATATCTGTTCACTAAGTCTTTAACGATGAACAATCCTTGGCCGCGAACTTTACCCTTTTGTGCCTTTTTGGTTGAAAATCCGCTGGTGAATATATTCTCCTGATCTAATGCGGAAATAATTGGCCCAGTGTTCGTGACCATAAACGTATACTTTTCATCATCAGCTTTACATGCAATATTCATTCGGCGTTCTTGCTCGGGCAATTCAATTGTTGCTTCAATTGCATTATCGATAACATTGGATAATAACTTTATCAAATCGATTGTTTTGACCCGATTGAAAGATTTGGGTGAAACATCAATCTCCATATCGATGTTATAATTCTGTGCCGATAGCCTTTTTGTCTCCAACAGGACAGATAAGCCCGGATGAATCACATCCAATTGCATCGATTCTATCGAATGCACTTCTTTTGACAGGCCGGTTAAATAATCGAGTGCTTTTGCGTTCTCCCCTAATTTAAGCAGTCCATGTATCACCTGAATATGATTGGAAAAATCATGCCTTAATGAGCGGACTGAAGCAATAAGCGATTGAAATTCCGATTGATATGTATCTTCCGTATCCCCCACTTCACGTGTCAGTTCTTTTTGATACCATTTTTGAATGACAAAAAAGGTAAATAGCAACATGATGACAAATCCCCCGTTATAAACAAGGATAGCGATGCTGCTTTTCAATACTTTTCCGTTAATGGCATTAATATCCTCTGCACTCACATCAATGCCCAAAAAACCAATAATGGTGCCATCTTGATTTTTCATTGGCACTCCGACAGTCAAATACTCCCCATACTCCGGATCTTCCAGAATCCCGGTAATAAAGCTTTTACCTTCATACGCCTGTTCAACCTGCTTCGAGGGAACAGTACATACACCACCGATAGGAAAATCCCCTTTATGATCTTTAGAAAATCCGGTAATCATAGCTTTAGATACTTTCGGGTTATCAACCATGATGGTATAAACATACAATGCTCCGATTTTTTCACGAGCATCCTCTAAATAAGCTTTTATATCTTTATATTCCCGGCTATTTACTTGGTTATCAAGAAATCGCTGATAGGCCTCTATATCCATTGAGTCGGCAATAGACCTGGCAGTTACCAAGTTTTGATTAGCAACGGATTTTTGCACAGAATTTTTAATGCTTAAATAAGTAGAAAACATATTTAGAAGAATGAAAACAATTAATAAAAGAATGGTCAAATAAAGAAATGCCCTTAACTTTTTATTTTTCATAGGATTAAACTTACCTCGTCTCTAGCAGCTAAAAGTTAACGAACCTTTTATGAGTTTACTATATAAAGGGAAAAAGTAATAGAAAAGAATCAAAAATCCACGATAACCACAGGCATACAGGACTATAATTAATCAAGTAATTTACATATTATCCACTTCTTTTTTGACCCAATAACTATTTAAATTTCAATTTACGCTAAATCAACCATTAAATATTTCCAACAAAACAATTTATCACCATATATTTATTATATTAATATAACTTTATATAAGAACACGAAAAAAGGAACAGATCTGATTTCAATATATTAGCCTTAAAATAAATAATTTTACCCTTTATATGAAAATATTACAAGAATGTAAAGATTTAATCTATAATATCTCAACAAAATTTCATATATTTCATTCAGATACCACGAAAAAATGAATTAATCCATTTCAATAGTACTTTTTAACTGATTTATCATTAAAGTAAAACGTTAATTCAAGAGTAGGTTTTCCTTAATTGAAAAATGGAATCAGAGCCTGTTCCCTGATTCCATTTACATATGATAGCTTATTTAATGGTATTAATGACTGCCCGCTCATACATTCTTTTAGTTACTTGATAATATAGCATTTGAAAAAGAAAATATGTACCGATGACCATAACCGAATAGCCAAACAAATTGGAGCCCAATAAATTGCTTAATGAAACGTAGGCTACTATGGCATGAATCATCCCAATCACAAAAGGAGCAAAAAAGAGGATCCGTATTTCCGCACTTAAAATTTTCCGTATCTCTTTTTTTGTTAGGCCCAATCGGTGAAGGGCATGAATTTGGATTTTTTTATCTTCTAAATTCGTAAAAACTCGCAGATACATCATGCTCCCTTGGACGATAAAGAATAATAAACTGACAAATAAGCCGATAAATAGTATCAATATGCTCCCCTGTTTCATTTTATGATAAAGCGGAGCTCTTGTTTGCAATTGATGATGGTCAGGATTGTTAGACATTTTTTCGATTTTCTCAGATGTTTCTATTGAATCTTCCCAATCTTTAATTTCATACCCTCGTACTCTCATCATCTCTTTTAAAGGCACATCAGCAGTTATTTCATTAAACAGCTGATCGTCGACCACCATAAGAGTTGTTGCTGATTGGATCGGGGCGATCATGGATTGATTACGCTGATCCGTCATTGTTACCTGTATGATCTGTTTACCATAGTGAAGCTCCTTTTGTTCGCCCTTTTGTACGAATTGATATTCCATTCCTCCATAAGGAAAAATATATAACGCTTCTTTTCCAGATAACTTTGCCGGATCTAGTTTTCGCAATGCAGCCGCTTTGTTATAATCACTTTCCGAAATTAATAATGACCTATTTTCATTGGCTTCTCCCGTTCTCATATGGGGAACCATGTGGGTAATGGGCACACCCTTCATATTTATTTTGTAAAGGATCTTGAACCCATCTTCTTTTAAGGTTTTCTCTACTTCGGATGGTTCAATGACGGAATAAATTGAAGCGTCATTTTCAACCCAGCCAATTGATTGTGGAATGTTATCCATCCCTTGCTTCTTTAAATCTGCACTGAACATGAAAAGTGTTCCTGCAGCTGTCAGAATGACGGCCGTAATGATCGAGGTTAAAAAGAATAACCTGGAATAATCCTTAATATTGAAGATCAGGTTTGTTTGCGTAATTAAATTCGTTCCATCATATAAACTTTTCTTCTTCCGATAAAGCCTGCTGCATAGAGCGACAATACTTTGGCTGAATAAAAAATAAGTGCCGATCAGTACGAAAAATAAAATGGGCAATACTCGAATATATGAATTATTCAATGACATCGTGACTGCCAAATAATAAGAAATACTTAAGCAAATTGCTGATAGTGCAACTAACCACTTTGAAACGAAGGGCCTCTTTTTTGGTTTTTGTTTATCTTTTAGTAAATCGACTACCTCCGCATTTCCAATGCGAGACAATGAAAGGAGCGATAATATCTGGAATAACAAAATGAAACCAACAATCGTATAAACGAAAGCCTTAGGGACAAAGACAAACGATAATGGTTGCTCTACAGCCAATAACCAAGAAACTATCATTAAGAATAGCTTTGAGAACAAAAAACCCAATCCTACCCCAATCATGATCGATAGGAGCGAAACAATCGTTTGCTCCAGGTAAATCAGTTTTCTTAGTTGGGATTTTGACATTCCAAGTAGTGTGAGCAAACCAAACTCTTTTTTTCGCGGCTGTATGAATGCGGCATTCGAATATGCGATAAAAAAAACTGAAAATATGATGATCACTATTTCAGCTGCAATGAGCCCCCTACTAATAAGCTGTCCCCCAGGGATATTCGTATGGACAACATCGGGGTGAAAGATGAATGATGCATAAATAAAAAAGATTGAAACAGAAAGGACAATACTGAAAAAATAAGCAAGATAACGTTGGGCATTTCCTTGGATATTTCTCTTAGCGAGAAGCCGGATGTTCATGATAGACTCCCCCCAAAACACTTAACGTATCTAAAATCCTACGATAGAAACTTTGTCTTTCCCCTCCAGTATGAACCTCCGAAAAGAACTTGCCATCCTTAATGAATAGAATCCGGTCACAGAAGCTCGCAGCAGTCGGGTCATGTGTGACCATGAGGATGGTTGCACCCTTTTTCTCCTGAAGTGTCTTGAGGGTATCCATTACCTGCTTGGCAGACTTGGAATCCAAATTACCCGTCGGTTCATCCGCTAAAATAATGGATGGTTCATGTATCATCGCTCTTGCACAAGACGTCCGTTGCTGCTGGCCCCCGGAAATTTCATAAGTCCGCTTTTCTAAAATTCCTTCTATACCAAGTAGGTGTGCCAACTGATTTACCCTAATTTCCATTTCATGCTGTTTAAAATGGTCTAACGCTAAAGGAAGAAGGATATTTTCGCGAACCGTAAGTGTATCAAGGAGATTAAAGTCTTGAAAAACAAACCCAATCTCCCTCCTGCGAAACAAAGCTAGATTACGATTGCTTAATTCACCAGGATTTTGATCATTTAGAATGACTTTCCCCGTTGTTGGCTTATCAATCGTAGCCATTAAGTTAAGCAGAGTGGTCTTCCCGCTGCCTGAGGGGCCCATCACTCCGACAAATTCACCTTTTTGTACATTCATGCTAAAATTATCTAACGCTTTATGAAATAAATTCCCTTGCTTTTGAAAATATGTTTTGGATAATTGCTCCGCATTTAAAATCGACATCCTGCATACCTCCCTTTCTTACCGTAAGTATAATGAATAAAGCGGGAGGCTCCCATCGAAGTTTATTACATACCGCTTTAACAGCCTTACAATTCTGTCACCTTTCATGTAAGGTATTTATACTAAAGAGAAATTCCACTGTAGTCCCTTCGGATACAGCCGATCGAATGGTAACCACATGCCCAAGTCTATTAACGATTTCCTTCACTAGATAAAGCCCCATTCCAGTTGACTCTTGTTTGGCACGCCCGTTTTCTCCTGTAAAAAATGGATCAAACACACGCTTTACATCATGTGGGACAATTCCAATGCCTTGATCAGATATCCTAAGGAAAACCTCCGACTCTTTTTCAACAATGTTGAACGTTATGCTATCATGCTCTCCCTGCCTTGAATACTTAAGTGCATTAAAGACAACCTGACTAATGGCAAAGTGGAGCCACTTACGATCCGAATGCACATATAAACTCTCATGCTCCGTTTCAAGCCTGGGATATATGAACCGTTTAATGAACTGTTTCTTTTCCTCGTTAATCACTTGCTTGACTAGTTCAATTAAGTCAACCCGCTCCGATTTTATATCCTCCGAAAAACGCTGCAGCCTTGCTCCATGCAATATAATTTCCAGCCCTCTGTGAAAACGATCATTTTCTTCTTCAATCTCTTTAAGATAATCTTTCATCTGCTCATTCGAAAATGACCTTTTCCCTTCTTGAACCAGTAAAGAAATGACCGAAACAGGTGTCTTCATTTGATGAACCCATTGGTGAATCAACAGCTCATATTGCTCCTTTTGTTTGATTTGTTCTTGCAATTGTTCATTTGTTGCCAGGTTCATTTGGAGAAAAAGCTCCATCCACAACTTTTGTTCATTTGAAAGGGGATCCCTAAAGGCATCGACAAATTCAAACGTCAAGCTCGGTTCTAGCTTCAACCTTACTAACTGATTAAGAAAACGGTAATGCCTTATGTAATCGATCGCTAAAAATAGTAACATCGTAAACAACGCAAGAATTAATAAATAGATGATATTGGAAATCGATATGTGATTCCCCGCTTCAAGGACTGCTAATGCATAAGCAATAATAAGCAGGCTCCCCAATAGAACGGTATAAAATATAAAATAAAGACGGTCTTTTATGTAGGATTTTAGCTTCACGTTACTTCACCTTGCACTATTTTAAGTCGATATCCTTTTCCCCTGCTGGTCGTAATGGCCTGCTTCACGCCAATATCCTCAAGTTTTCTCCGCACTCTAGTGACATTGACAGTCAAAGTATTGTCATCAACAAATGAATCATCATTCCATAGGGCTTCAAGTAAATCTTCACGGGAGACAATGGTGTCATACTGTCGTAGTAAACAACTCAATAATTTTAACTCATTTTGAGTTAACGTTACCTGATTGTGTTGAAATTCAATCATCGCTTTTTCCGTATAAAGGGTTAATCCGTCCATTTTCTTTACTTGATGGTGGAATGAAGATATTTCTGCATATTCACCATAAACCCTGCGAAGGACACTCTTTATTTTCGCTAGCACCACTTCCAAATGAAACGGTTTTGTTAAATAATCATCTCCCCCATATTCAATGGCCATGACTTGATTCATTTCATCTGTCCTTGCAGATGTAAATATGATGGGAACCTTTGAAACCGTCCTCATTAGTCGGCACCAATGGAAACCATCATAATATGGAAGATTAATATCCAATAAAACCAAATCCGGCCTTATGTCTTGAAACTCCGCAAAGACTTGGTCCAATTGCTTTACTTCAAAAACCTCATACCCATACCTTTCTAAATAATTGACCAAGATCCCAGCTATCTTGACATCGTCTTCAACCAATAAGATTTTATACATCTTTTCCTCCTCTTTAAAATAACAATCCTTACTATCACGCTAATTTCCGTCCCATTTTGAATTTACAATAAAAAACCTTGAATGGCCTGAGCCAATCAAGGGGATTCAAATAAAATTAGATTTCCTCCGGGATTTTCAATCCCTCAATGAAAGATTGAAAACTCTCTGCAACTTTATAAATATTTTCATCCTGGCCTGATGGATCCGAATACCACCCCTGATCCCAGAAGTACACTCCCTTTTCCTCTTCGTTATTTATCAGCAAAATTTTACCTGCACACGTATCATTACCTATTATAATGCAATTCTTATGTAAGTCTTCTCTGTTTTCTTCATGGCATTTCTGTAAATCCAGTTCTTTATCCTGAAGATCTAATCCATAAAGTACATTTAAGCAAACGAGTGTGTCTAATGCATCTACATAAAACCTACTGTTTTTCACCGCAGTTGTGCCGCCATTATTTTTAAGGAGAAATTGTTTATAATCTGCAGGGATTTCAAAACCCACAAATTCCTCAAAATTATTCACTACTTCTTGTGTCGCTTTACCATATCCAGTAATATTCACCATTCTATCAACTCCATTTCAGATTATTGTAGCAACATACAAAATCAATTCACCACCAGATGATCTTATTCTGTAAGCCATATTCACTTGCTGATTGCTGTAATAAAAAGGCAAGGTTTTTTAGATTCCCTTAGCCAAATGGAACTTGGACCCCATTACAATCTAAACGATTTTTTCAATGGAGATTCATGAAAAACAAATTATTCCTCAAGATTAAAAAAATGACACTTTTTTAAATATATTAACATAATTTTACTATCCTTTTCAGTATTTTCTGATATATTTTTCGACAATTTTGTTGCAATTATCTCCACTTAAGAAAATAGCTTTTTAAAAAAAGTGATTTCCCCTTTACTAAAAATTCGTAAAAAAGGCAAAATGGTGATTTGAAAGCTTATGTCCCAAAAGGGAAAACTAGAAGGGGCTTGTATATAAATACAAATGATGGTTTGAGTTTAAGATATCAAAATTGATGGGTTATTTAAGACTTTGGGTAAAAGGAATATAAAATAATCAATTAAGGATTGGTGTAGACTGTAGACAAACTCTGAATTGCCCCGTAAATGTTAGACACCAAAATAACGTTTACGGGGTGTTTTTTTAGGGGTCCTACCATGGTATGACCTCTTTTATGGCTCTTACAATTTGAACGTTGATTTCCATGATAAAGTGCCTCATTTTTCAACGTTTGGGAAAAATTATGAGCACCGTATTAAAGATACAGACTTATTTGAACAGATTTTCTTTCGCATCTTAATGACTGCTGCTGATAGAAAGTTAATAAGTGCAGAACACGTATTTGTTGATTCTACACATGTAAAAGCCAGTGCGAATAAGCAGAAATTTGAAAAGAAAATCGTTCGCAAGGAAACACGTACGTATCAAGGACGACTTCAAGAAGAAATAAATCAAGACCGTGAAAAGCATAATAAAAAACCTTTTCCACCGGATAAACTTAATAAGGAAGAAACCAAGGAAATTAAACAAAGTACAACTGACCGTAAGAGTGGCTACTATGTCAAAGATGAACGAACAAAACAGTTTGCCTATTCATTTCATGCGGCTGCCGACCACAATGTAAAATCCTTAATATTGAGCAAAATTCAAAGGGAATTTCAAAAAGGGTTTCGGAATGTTTTAATTCCAAACTCCTTTTGTCTACAAACTGAATCAATTAAGGATAGATGTTTTAATATTCTAGATTGAAATAAAAACAAATTGCAATGTATAAGCATGGTGGCATGATATCGAGACTAAACGAAAGCTATCTCCAAATACCTGTTCTGCAAAATATTTATTTCCATGCTGGCGATACGGGGATACACAATCTTGAATACAATAAAAAAGGCACCCAACCATCATCTTCGAGGTTGTGCGCCTTTTTTTATTAATGGATTAATTCTACATCTCATACAATTTTATAGTCATCATAAGTAATTAATAATCTGCTCATAGAAACTGTCTCAGCACGAAGCTTATTCTTATCACGACAATAGGCTATTATGGAGCTGTTGGGAAGTTTAGCAGTACAATTCCATTTACTATATTTCTCACTATACCTGGAAGATATTTCAATATTCTCTCCGCGGATCTTTAACATCCTGCGTTCTACCAAGGGCATCATCTCCAATTCCGATAATATTATTTACCCTAAATCAGATAAAATATTCTTGGATACCATACAAGCATTGCATATTCAAAGATTATGGACATTATAACAAAACAAACATACATGTAAAATTATAGATGTCTATATAGATTCATGTCATTAATTGATTGGACAATCTAAGTTCAAGCCACCCCCTACCATAGTAAATGACAAGGTCATTTCTAATAAACTTCTTTATTTAAGGTATTATACCCACAATAACCTTGATATTTTTTTAGAATATTAAGATAAAATAAAAAATCCACCTACTAACTCTTAATTATAACGATAAAATTATATTTCTATCACAAAAAATTTATTTGAAATTAAGAGATTAGAGTCGTATGATTAGTAGTATTGGCGGAAAACACATAAAACAAAATAATTAAGTTTAAAGGGGAATTAGATATGGTAGATGTAGCCTCAAAACCTGAACATGAAACACTTAATATTTCTGCAAACCAAGAACAATTGGATATCCTAGATCAGCTTTTAAAGCCTGAGGTTCAGGAATCCTTGAACACTTTAGTTGAGCAGTTACCAAAACTGACTGAGTTAGTGAATATTTTAACAAAGTCTTATGATTTTGCTCAATCAGTTGCGACTGATGATGTTTTGAAAAATGATACGGTCAGCGCCATTTCGGAGATCGCGACACCTGTAGTCGATTCAGTGAAAGGGCTTGCGGCTAATGCCATCGAAGCTAAGGATCGTGCGGAAGTGAATAATGATGTGATCGGTCTTTTTGGTCTGTTAAGGATGATGAAAGATCCACAAGCACAAAAACTTTTCCGTTTTGCCCAAGCTTTTCTTGAAGTCTCTTCAGAACGTAAAAACCAAAAATAATTTCATAAACTTTCAATCAGTAAGGACGGGGGATTAACTATGTCAAAACAAATCGTCATCTTAGGCGCGGGTTACGCAGGATTACTATCTGCTTTATCCGTACGTGAATATTACAATAAGGATGAAGTGCAGGTTACAGTGGTGAATCAATTTCCAACGCACCAAATCATCACCGAATTGCACCGTCTTGCAGGCGGATCTATTTCTGAACAAGCCGTTTCGATTCCTTTGGAAAAACTTTTCAAAGGAAAAGATATCGACCTTACCATTTCAAAAGTGGAGTCTTTCTCAGTCGATAAAAAAGAAGTGAAACTTTCGAATGGTTCCACTTTATCTTATGATGCCCTAGTTGTTGCTTTGGGAAGCCAAACAGGATTCTTCGGCATTCCGGGACTTGAGGAAAACAGCATGGTCTTGAAATCCGTTAATGATGCAAACAAAATTTACAAACATATCGAAGATCGCATCCGTGAATATGCACAAACGAATAACGAAGCGGACGCTACAATCGTAATCGGCGGCGGCGGATTGACTGGCGTCGAGTTAATTGGTGAAATCGTGGATCATTTCCCTAAAATCGCCAAAAAATTCGGAGTGGACTTCAAGGACTTAAAAATCAAGCTTGTGGAAGCTGGTCCAAAAATCCTTCCGGTCCTGCCTGATCACTTAATTGAACGTGCCATGTCCAGCTTGGAAGCACGCGGCGTTGAATTCTTGACAGGTCTGCCTGTAACGGGTGTTAAAGGAAATCAAATCGAATTGAAAGATGGACAAACGATCGAAGCCAATACGCTTGTTTGGACAGGCGGAGTCGCAGCACTCCCTATCGTAGGCGAATCAGGCCTTGAAGTGGATCGCGGCAAAGCAACCGTTAATGAGTATTTGCAATCCAAATCCCATAATGACGTATTCGTTGTCGGAGACAGTGCCGTTGCTTTCCCTCCAGAAGGCGGCCGTCCATACGCTCCTACTGCACAAAATGCTTGGCAAATGGGTGAGCTTGTTGGCTACAACCTATATGCAGCCTTTGAAGGCAAGAAACTTGAAGAATTTTCACCTGTCAACTCAGGTACACTTGCGAGCCTTGGCCGTAAGGATGCAGTGGCAACCGTTGGGGCCAATAACACTTCCCTTAAAGGTCTGCCGGCTACATTGATGAAAGAAGCAAGTAATGTTCGCTATCTATCACACATCAAAGCCCTATTCAGCCTGGCTTATTAATTTTAAGATAAAGCTATCTTGAATTCGAAAGGACCATTCATCATTTTGATGAATGGTCCTTTTTGTAATAAGGGCTGCATTTATAAAATCAATTCTTAACCTGGCTGATGCTGAATCTAAGGGAAAATCCCTCAGGTAATTTTGCATTTGTCAAAATCCGGGTTTCTCGTAAGCGCCTATCATTATATGATGAGACTTCCATCAATTCTTCATCCATATAAGCAGGATGAGTCATTATCTCAACGCTTGCCCCATCAATTACCCTCCCCTTCAAGTTTTGAAAGTAATCTTCAACCACCATTTCTCCATAAAAGTCATCCAGGAAAACATCTGTAACGGTTTGAATCCCAGCCAGGTGCATTCCGGCATTACGCACTGGCAATCCGTATTTATCAGACAGCTTTTGAATAACCGGTAGAAACGCTGTTATCCCGTGTACATGATGATGGCTATCGAAATGAGTTGGAATCAGACCAAATTCCAAGAATCTTTCGATTTGTGCTGACCACTCCCTCTCCAATTCGCCCAAGGAAATAAGAGTAGGGTTCTCATACACCACACCTTGCTTCTTAAAGAAACCAGATTCGTCAACTAAACTCGGCACGTCGCTCAACAAAGGTTTTCCCCATGTGAGCACTAAATGTATACCTACTTTCAACGACGGTGTCTTCTTTGCTAAATCAATCGCATGTTCCGTTGCTTTCGCATTCATCATGATGGTTGTTGAATTGACAATTCCATATTTGTGGCTATCCAAAATCCCATAATTCACCGCTTTAGTTAACCCGAAATCATCTGCATTTACAAGGACTTCAATCATGATAAATTATCCTGCAACTCCTTTTTTCCAAAAAACTGCGGCAGATAATCTTTATGTGCCTCAAGCATTTCGTCTAAGATAAGTTTCGCAACCCGATCACTTGGAACGAGTGGATTAATTGTCATGGCAAGCAACGCAGTATCATAGTCACCTGAGACTGCAGCTTCGATGGCAACCCTTTCAAAGGATTTGATTTGCTGAATTAAACCGCGAACAGCGACTGGAAGCTCTCCTACATTGATTGGCTTAGGACCATCCTTGGTTATCACGCAACTGGTTTCAATCGCAGATCCATAAGGAATGCCTTCAATCGCACCATGATTGACGGTATTTACCGCTTGTATATCACGTTTATCCGTATGCATCGAGCAAATCAACCTTACTGCCGCATCACTGTAGTACGCTCCTCCGCGCTCTTCAAGCTGCGGCGGCTTGATGGCCAAATCCTTGTCTTTATAAAGCTCGAATAATCCTGCTTCAAGTCTTTGAACGACCTCAGCACGTGTTTCCCCTTTTTCAGCATCCTTCAATTCCTGGGCCAGAACATCACCCGTTTTATAATAGTAGTTGTGGTATGGACACGGAAACAGGTTCAACGCTCTAAGGAATTCCGGCTCCCAGCCCATTGCATGGATATTCTTCATCGTGACGGCTTTAGCTGGATCTGTAATCAGTTTGATGATTTGATCTTTAACACTCTCCCCATCAACAAATACATCCAAACCGTAAACCATATGATTCAACCCAGCAAAGTCAATCCGGACTCTTGATGGCTCGACATCCATCAAATCAGCAACACCTCGTTCCATACCAATCGGCACATTGCAAAGGCCGATGATTTTGGAAATATTACTGTGACGCAGAACTGCTTCCGTTACCATACCAGCAGGATTCGTGAAGTTAATCAACCATGCATCCGGACATAATTCCTCCATTTCACGAGCAATATCCAGAATGACGGGAATCGTTCTAAAAGCCTTGAAAAGCCCGCCTGGTCCATTCGTCTCCTGTCCAATCACTCCGTGTTTCAACGGAATCTTTTCATCAAGAGCCCTTGCTGCAAGCTGGCCAACTCGCAGCTGGGTTGTTACATAATCCGCCCCTTTAAGCGCTTTCTTTCTGTCTAGCGTAAGATGGACATCAATATTCACACCAGCCTTATCAATCATTCTTCTTGCTAAATCCCCGACAATTTCAAGCTTTTCCTTTCCCGTTTCGATATCCACGAGCCAAATCTCACTCACGGGAAGTTCCTCATGATATTTAATGAAACCTTCGATCAGCTCTGGCGTATAGCTCGATCCTCCGCCAATCGTGACAATCTTCAGACCCTTGCTCATTCAGCAGTCCTCTCTTTCACTACATTTACATGTAAGAATTCTTCGCGCAAATCGATCATTTCTATTGCCAGATCCTTTACAGTCATCGCCGTCATTAAATGGTCTTGAGCATGGACCAGGAGAATGGGAAGATCAAATTGGTCCCCGCCCGCCTCTGCATGGATTAATTGAGTTTGGTATTTATGGGCTTGCAGTAATTCCGTTTCCGCCTCGGCGATTTTCAAACGAGCAGAATCAAAATTCTTTTTCTTAGCTTCCTGCATCGCTTCCATTGCAAAGCTTCTAGCATTTCCACTATATAAAATCAATTGAAAGGATAGCTGGTATAATTCTTCTTTTTCCATTTTCATCACTACTTTCTTAAACGCTTAGCGTTTCTGAATCTTTTGTAAGCTCTGTTTTATTTTTGGTATCTATCTTCACTTGAGCATAAACGAATGGTAAATAAATCACTGTGGAAATGACTAAGTTAACCGCAGCCAAGACCGCTCCGGATACATGTCCGCCTGTGGCTAGGAACCCGCCCACAATCGGTGGGGTAACCCATGGAATCTTAGCAACGATCGGGAAAACCATTCCGCTGCTTACAGCTATATACGAGATCACCGTTGTAATTACCGGACCGAGAACAAATGGAATGAACCACATTGGATTCAGAACGATAGGCAATCCGAATAGGATAGGTTCGTTAATCTGGAACACCCCTGGTGCCCCTCCAAGTGCAATCATCTGTTTATAACGTTTCCGACCGGCAATGATCATTGCGATGATGAGGCCCAATGTTGCCCCAGATCCTCCTAAATAAACAAATGCATCCAGGAAGGAACCTGCCAATACCCCGTATTGGTCCATGTCTTTGACGCCTTTTGCATATAAATCGATATTTTTCACTCCCGAACTTTCAAAAAGCGGTGTCGTTATCCCGCCAAGGATATTTGGTCCATGCAAACCGATCATCCATAATAAATGAACAAGAAATACTAGTAAAATAGCGAATGGCAATGAATCTACTGCACTTTGTAAGGGAGATACAATCACTTTACTCAGCCAGTCATTCAGTACCTGCCCTTCCGTAACTTTACGGAACAGCAGTCCGAATACACCAGCGGCAAAGATTGTTGCCATACCTGGCACTAACTTTGCAAATGAACGGGCTACCGCTGGAGGTACTCCATCAGGCAACTTAATGACTAAATATTTCACCCGGGAAAGTCTCACAAAGATTTCAGTGGCTATTAAAGCAACGACAATTCCTGTAAATAGGGCTGTAGCATTAAAATAGTTTACGCTTACAAAACCCCATGCCCCGCCTGTAACATCCTTATCATCGATAGTTAAAGTGACATTTCCGATTTGAGGTAATAATAAAAAGAAACAGGCTGCGGAAACCAGCATCGCTTCAAAACCATCGTCACCATATGATCTTGCTAGTTTATATGAAATGCCGAATACAGCGAAAACCGTCATAAATGCAAAGGTTCCAAACCAAATATCACCGCCAAGCGTATTCCATGCAGGACCGAAGATAGCCTCCATCATTCTTCCATAAGGCTTGATGACTTGCCCAAGATTATTGAACAGGACGGCAAATGACCCGATCATTGTAATCGCTATCATTCCAATCAATGCGTCACGAATCGCAAGCAAATGCCGGTTATTTCCTACCTTTACCGCCCCAGGCATAATATACTTATCAATAAAAGTCATCATATCCTTATTCTCCTTTTATTAAAGTAGTGGCTTGTTTTAGTACTTCTTCACCATTACATAGTCCATAGAACATTGGATTGATGGTTGCGACCGGAATTCCCTTTTCTTTTCCCGCTTCCTGTAACTTGGAAAGAAGATACCGAACTTGCGGACCTAATAAAATCACATCAGCCTTAGCCATTTCATTGTTCACTTCTGTAGAACCCACCGCCCATATATGACATTCTATCCCTTGTTTTTTAGCGCTTTCCTCCATCTTGGTAACTAATAAACTGGTAGACATCCCTGCAGAACAACATAATAAGATATTCATTGAAATTACCCCCCTTTTTAATGATTGATTATTCAGTATTTTTAAGAAAAATTAAACCATAATTTTATAATAGATGATGTTCCTTTGTTTTATCACTCCCCTTGAAAGGTATTTTTGAACTGGGTATTATTACCTCCATATATATATTGTAGTTACAAATTAAAAAAATATCAACACAATTTTTAATTTGTTATTACAAATTTTTGATTTAAAGTTGATTATTGAACTTATCCGATATAATCTATATGTATATATTGGAATGAGTATAGGGGGTATCACTGTGGAGACCATGAATAAAGAAGCGGCATTGCATTCCATCGTTAAGGAATCGATTATCGATCTCATAAAAAACGGCGAGTATCAAACAAATACAAAATTACCGACTGAAGCTGAGTTTTGTAAAATATACGGAGTAAGCAGGACAACAGTGCGCACGGCCTTACAGCAATTGACAGTCGAAGGTTACATCTACCGCATTCAAGGTAAAGGGACTTTCGTATCAGAAAATAAAGTGAAGCAATTTCTTACAAGCACGGTAGAAAAGTTCTCAGAGCAAATCACGATGCAAGGAAAAAATCCTTCTACAAAGGTCATTAGCTTAAAGGTGATTGAAGCAAATGCTAACCTTGCCAAGCTTTTCAAGCAAAATATTGGAGATCCAGTAAACAAACTGGAACGGATACGTTACGTAAACGATGTCCCCCTTCAATATGAAATTGCCTATCTCCCTTGGTATAAAACACCCGGGCTTAATATCGAAGCCTGTGAAAAATCACTCTTTACAGTACTTGAAACACAATTCAATTTAAAAGTAAAAAAAACGGTCGAACACTTGGAGTTTTCACTAGCCGACGATTCCATTTCTGACAAATTGGATGTACCCAACGGTTCACCTTGTTTTTCATTGGAAACTTACACATATGAGGTTGATGGATCGGTCATTGAATTCTCTAAAACTCTCTTTAGAGGCGATCGTGCACACTTTGTCATCGAACGGAACTATTGAATGATAATAAAAGAAAACGGATGCTTATTTCATTGAGGCAGCCCGTTTTTTGTGTGCTTCCCATTCAGCATTTCGATTTGGATTGAATCTATGTTTTTTTAAAAATATGCGTTCATTTAGAGGCAATCATTAACGATTGCCTCTTTTTATTGCGTGTTTGGATTCTTATACCATATTACTTACAAATCAATTCATTGTATGAGTAAAATTGACAAATATAGCATAATAAACTAACCTAGTAGACTAGAGATATTCTACTACTTAGATCAATATTCAACTTTATACCTATATATTTCATTGTAATCTTGATAAAAGTTACTAGGAAATCTCTTAATAATAAATAATTAGGCAGGTGGATTTTATGTGCGGTTTTGTAGGATGTATTCAAAAATATCCGAAAGCCATAAATTCAAATATGAAAGAAACGATCAAGAAGATGAACACGATCATTACCCATAGGGGTCCGGATGATGAAGGTTATTTTTTTGATGATTTTGTAAATTTTGGATTTAGGAGATTGAGCATAATCGATATAGATAACGGTAACCAACCTCTTTCATATGAAAATGAAAGATATTGGATCATTTTTAATGGCGAAATCTATAATTATATTGAACTAAGGAAAGAACTCATTGATAAAGGATATGAGTTCACGACGGATTCTGATACGGAAGTAATATTGGCTCTCTATAGTAGCCAAAAAGAGCAAACCGTCCAGAAACTGCGCGGCATGTTCGCTTTTGTCATTTGGGATAAAATCGAGCAAAAGCTATTTGGGGCAAGGGATCACTTTGGAATCAAGCCTTTTTTCTATTGTGAACAAGATAATGTCACATATTTTGCATCAGAAAAAAAGAGTATCTTGACAGCAATGAATGAAGAGTTGGACGTGAATTCATTACAGCATTTTCTCAGCTTTCAATATGTTCCCGAACCATCCACCTTATCCAATAACATTAAAAAGTTATCACCTGGGCATTATTTCACTAAAGAGCCCGGAAAGAAAATGGATATAAAAGAGTTCTGGAAACCTATTTTTCGCCCTTCCAATATAGAAGATTCAAAAGTCATAAAAGAAATACAAGAAACTTTAATTGACTCGGTGAACGTACATATGAGAAGTGATGTTCCGGTTGGATCTTTTCTATCAGGTGGGATTGATTCATCATTTATCTGCTCCATCGCAAAACAGATTAATCCTAAGATCAAAACCTTTTCTGTAGGATTCGAAAGAGATGGATACAGTGAAATAAATGTTGCACAGGAGACAGCAGCCGCTTTGAATGTAGAAAATATAAGTTATATTATAAGTCCTGAAGAATTTTTGGCAGAACTTCCAAAGATTATCTGGCATATGGATGACCCTTTAGCAGACCCCGCTGCCGTTCCGCTATATTTTGTCGCACGGGAAGCTAAAAAGCACGTTAAAGTCGCCTTGTCCGGTGAAGGTGCAGATGAATTATTCGGCGGATATAATATATACCGGGAGCCCCATTCCCTGCGTATGTTTTCCCATATACCTGCACCGTTGAACAACGTGTTGAGGACACTTTCCTCAATTTTGCCAGAAGGGGTTAAAGGAAAGAGTTTTATAGAGCGTGGAGTAACACCTTTAGAAGATCGATATATCGGAAACGCAAACATATTCGACGAGAAAGAGAAAAAACTTTTACTAGTGAATTATCTCAATGGTTTAGAAAATGAAAAAGTGACAAGTCCAATCTATTCAAGTTCTTTAGGTTATGATCCTATTACCCAAATGCAAAACATTGATATTCAAACATGGCTGAAAGGTGATATTTTATTGAAGGCAGATAAAATGTCCATGGCGAATTCTTTAGAGGTGAGAGTTCCATTTTTGGATAAATGTGTATTCAATACAGCTTCAAAACTTAGTATGGATCAAAAAGTAAGAAATGGAACGACCAAATACATGCTTCGACAAGCTGCCCGCGGGATTGTGCCAGAACATGTATGGAGCAGGAAGAAGCTAGGTTTTCCAGTCCCTATCCGCCATTGGTTAAAGGATGAATTATATGATTGGGCAGTAAGGTTAATCCAGGAGAGCCCAACTGACTATCTTTTTAACAAAACGCAAATTATGAAATTACTTGAAAACCATGTAAATAATAAAATGGACAACAGCCGGAAGCTCTGGACCATTTTGACTTTTATGATTTGGCATCAAATTTATATAGAAAAACAATATGAGCCACGGCCTCAAAAGACTTTACAATATGCTGTAAATTAAGCATCCATTGGCTCGTTTTTACTCATTTGCACCCAAGCATCAATGTAATAGGCTTGGGTGCTTTTACGTTTAAATTAACAATTGGTATATGACGAATTTCTCATAAGGATTAGATTCAGTCAAGCCTGGTAATTTCACTTCGTCCTTCAGCTCGAAGGCGGTTTGATTTTCGAGGAAAAAAATATAATCCTGTGACCCATAAAATAAAATCAGTTCGATTTGTCGCGGTTCTTTTTCAAAGGAAAGCAATATATTATTGATGATTTTCATAAAGATCTGTACTGAGAACGGATTAAAGAAATAAAACCGATTGTCTTTCGATTCAATATCATAGTCTTCCGCTAAACAACAGTGGAATTCTATATTGCCATTGTTGTTTTTCCTTTTCTTACTATAGTTATTCAGATTCCCGATCGCTTCTTTATAGAAGTTTTCATTCATCTCCACGCCAACCACAGATGATTGATATAAGTGATGGATAAAAAAATTCAATCGTCCTTTACCACATCCAAAATCCACAATGTGATCATTTCTTTTTAGTGGATATTTTTTGAATAAATGTTCTAATGCACTATATGGCGTAGGTTCGTATCGATGGTAATGCAAAGAATCATTGAAAATTTTTTGTTCACCTTCCGTCTTGATGTTTAGCATCTCATCATAACTTGTTTCTTTCATTGTTATATGCACCTGCTTCATGATTATTTCAAAAAGGGATCCCTAACTAAAAACCCCGAATAAGGTTGATCTTATCAAGGGTAAAGTTTTGTTATATGAATGTCCAGACAATTAATTGGATTTTGCTTTAGTTACAATCATTAAAATCAGATATGCTTGGGTTGGCCATATAATGACCGCCTTCCACCTGGATCGTCTGACCTGTAATGAATTTGGACCCATCAGATGCAAGGAATAGAACGGTATATCCGATATCATCCGCTTCACCATGATATGGCATTGCATTAAATGTGGCAAAAATATCGAGTACGGCCTGAGGCATATTCTTTTTCGCTGCAGGAGTTAAAATAAGGCCTGGTGCCAATCCATTACAACGAATATGATCTTTACCATACTGTGAGCGATATAACGGGTCAAATTCCCCGCTTTGGACACACCATATGCAGATCGTACGTAGTCACCTGTAAATCCAGCCATGAAGGCCGTATTGATAATCGAACCTCCTCCTGCTTTAAGCATGTGAGGAATCGCAAACCTACTCCCCAATAGAACACTTTTTAAATTCACATCCATAAGTCGGTCCCATTCTTCCAAATCTAAATTCACAACATCCAGATCTTTATGTAGGTTGTCAAACCCACATTATTAACAAGTACCGTAACCGTTCCATATTGTTCAATTGTAAAGTCGACTGCTGCCTAGATAGAAACTGCTTGTCCAGCATCCAAGATTACTCCAGCCGCTTCCCCCACCTTGTTTTTTAATGTTTTCCGCCGCTTCTTTTGCTCCTGCTTTGTTAAAATCAGCAATCACGACTTTACCTGAAGCTCCACTGTCACTAAGGCTACTTTACCTGGGTACTCTTCCCATAGTAACCCTCCTGCTCTACAAATATATCTGCCTTATTAATCATGACTAACAGTACAAGAATACAGCACATATAAAGGTATTACACTTATGGTCCATTTCTGTAAAATGTAGATTATTACAATGTCATAAACCTAATAAAAAAATTTTCACCAAATCAAAAACAAAAAAAAGCTGAAGCATCAAAAAGAGCTCCAACTTTTTTTCATTTTTCTTCTTCATCATCCCATATGATCCAATCATGGACCTCAAGGATTTCCAAAAATTTGATCAAACGCGGTAAGGCTGGTTCTGCTTCCTCACCAAAATGTTCACTCATCGCTTCAGAAATCTGTATGACATTGCTTTGGAACTCCATTTGTTTAATGGCAAATGCCCCAAACTTATCAAGCTTGATTTTACGGACTGATGGTTGTTTAAGGAAACGAATCGTAATTCGTTCCACAAAATTGGTCCGTTGAATGACTAAAAAAGTTGCTTCCAAAGATTCTTGTTCCATTGTGACGCGTTTTTCCAAAAGGGGAACCATAGTTAACAGGTTCCTCTTTTTTGATTGGCGTTTACGAAACATCTTCTTTTTTCCCTTTGCTGGATACGAACCATAGCAATCCAGCCAGAGCAAGGAATAGTAAGAATGGTATCAAATTGCTGGCTAATTTAGCCGCGGCCGGGACTTGGACACCTGCTGCAATCAAAATGGCAATAAGTACACCAATCAATGATTCACCTGCTATTAAACCAGATGCAAATAATACTCCTCTATCAACACGTGCTTTAAGCGCTTCTTTCGTTTTCGAGAAGAACTCAACGAAGAAACGAATAAATCCACCGATCATGATTGGGGTACTAGTATGAACCGGCAAGTAAATGCCGACTGCAACAACAAGTGAATTCAGACCGAAAAACTCTAATGTGATGGAAATAGCCGCACCGATAAAGATAAGGGTCCACGGTAAGTCTCCCCCAAGAACACCTTCAGCAAGTATTTTCATAAGTGCCGCTTTAGGTGCAGGTAGTTCTGCAGATCCCATCGTATAAGCGTTGTTCATTAGAACCAGGATAAAACCAATGACAGAAGCAGACGCAACGACACCGATCATCATGGCAACTTGTTGTTTCCATGGTGTTCCGCCCACAATATATCCTGTTTTTAGATCTTGAGAAACATCACCTGAAACCGCAAGAGCAGTACAAATGATCGCAGCAACGGTTAAAGCCGCTACCATTCCATTCGTACCAGTAAAACCAGTAGCTTTATAGACAATCGCTACAATCAATAGCGTGGCTATGGTCATCCCGGAAACAGGGGAAGAAGAACTTCCGACGATCCCAACAACCCTTGAAGCCACCGTCACGAATAAAAATCCAAAAAGCGCAATTGCAATCGCACCGATGATTCCTACATCTGTTATAGGTGCGAAAGCAATGATTAAAATAACGATGATCGTTCCCAACCAAACGTACTTAGCCGGGATGTCTTTTTCAGTACGGATCGAACCTGATTTAAGTTGCCCTTTATTGGCTTTTACGCCTTTAAGGGTATCAAGAACTGAACTGAAAAGTATAGGTAATGTTTTGATCAATGTGATCAATCCGCCAGTTGCAACAGCACCAGCTCCAATATAACGTATATAATTATCCCAAATTCCCCATGCATCCAATTCACCGATCGGTACATCAGAAGGGAAAATGGCTGTTCCATTGCTGCTGCCAAAGAAGCTGATTGCCGGTATGAGCACGACCCATGCTAATAACCCTCCACCTAGCATTTGTCCTGCAACACGCGGTCCAATGATATAACCTACACCCAAAAGGGAAGGAAAGGCATCAAGACCAACCACCGCATTTTTAAAATTTGTGATTCCTGTTTCAACCTCTGTTTTAAATAGCTTAAAACCATCACCAATCCCTTTAACCATACCGCCGATAACCAAGCCGGCTCCGATTAGTTTGGCACTTGTACCACCTTCTTCTCCTGACTTCAGAACCTCGGCACATGCCGTACCTTCAGGATATGGTAATGTTTCATGTTCCCTTACAATCAAAAGCTGGCGAAGGGGAACCATCATGAAGACCCCTAAAAATCCCCCAGTTAATACAACGAAAATGATGAATGCTTGACTCACGTCCATGTCCCACATGAATAATGCTGGAATGGTAAATACAGCACCGGCACCAATTGCCTCACCTGCCGTGGTCATCGTTTGCACAATATTGTTTTCTAATATTGAATCCCTGCGAAAAACCCCTCTTAAGATAGCCATTGAAATTACAGCTGCGGGTATTGAAGCAGAGACAGTTAAACCAATAAGTAGGCCTAAGTATGCATTTGCCGCACCGAATACGATTGCAAGAATGATCCCTAGAATGACTGCAGTTGCAGTTAATTCCGGTAGAGATTTTGATGCAGAGACGTACGGGACGAATTTACTTTCTTTCGAATTGTTCGACAATTTAGCCACTTCCTATGTTAAACTTTAAAATCACAGAGAACATTATATCACTGTAATTTAAAGTCATGCAATGGGAAAATTTCGTAAATTAAAAGTTTGATTATACCCAAAATTCAGATTAGTAGTTTCGGTTTTAAAGTATATAAAAATAATATTTTTCTAATTACCATCCGGTTTGATTCAATTGCTTTCCAACCAGCTATTAAATTTCCCTGTGTCCTTTAACGGATATGTAGCATTCATATACAATCATTAGGAACAATAAGCAAATTACCCACTGGGTGATTGCACATTAAAACAAAAACTAACATATCTTGGAAAAACCGAGTCTTCAGAAAAGGAATGATATATTCATGGTCTCCTATATGGACTATACTTCACCATCAACACAATACTTTTTCGATGTTAACAATAGCACCTTCGTTAAAAAAAACAATCAAAACTATATAAATGTATTAGGTATCAAACAATTGAACACACTCGAAAATGTTTCATTATTAGATATTTACCTTAGTAACGGCAATGTCATAGAACCGCATTATCACCAAAATGCTGCAGAGCTAGTGTACTGCATTTCTGGAGCTGCAACCGTTTCATTACTGAATCCATTTACAAAACAAATACAGAATTACCCTATAACACCTGGTCAAGTAGCCAACGTTCCACAAGGTTGGTGGCATTATGAAATAGCCAATACTGATAACACTCATCTGCTTGCCATTTTTAATGCACCAACACCTGAGGTGATCCTGGGTTCGGATATTTTGAAATTGACACCTTCGGATATTATGGCGCATACCTACTGCATGGATGAAAACCAATGGAAAAATGCAATTGCACCGATTCAACCATCATCATTCATCGGACACACTTGGATACAATTAATTAAAACTAGGATTTATCATACTCCGCCTAGTTTCTTCTATAATATATGAGAATCTCAAATTGATTCCTCTCTATAATTTTATCACTAGTTTTTATATACGCTTCAAACCTTCTTGAATACATTCAAAAAAATCGCATGCTCTGTATTAAAATTGATCTGACCCAATAAACGCCCATTTCGTTCATGAGGCGGTTGATGGTCTTTGGATTGTGAGAAAAACCATATTTTTTTATCTCTTTTGTAATACGACGATACCCGTAACGTCCTTTATGTTCATGATAGATAGACTGAATAGCGGCTTTTACCTTTGAATACTTATCTTCTCGATTCAAGCGTTTTTCCCAATAATAGTACGTGCTACGTGGAATACCAGCGACTGTAATTAAGGCCACAACCTCATAAATGGACGTTAGTTCATAAATTACTTGCGCAATTGTTAAGGGTGATAACTTTTATTCAATTGCTAAAAAGTATAGATACTTTAGTGCATACTATGAAACTAACGCACTCTTTAGTTGAATAAGAACAGAACATCCAGCTATTTTACTCATTTTCCAAATTATTCATCAACAAATTCAACTGTTACATATACAATCTTGGATCAGGGTTAATCCAGGCGCATTCAAACACGTAGGCCACTTTATAATTTTCGTTATCAGTATAAGTGACATAGCACATAGCACATTCCTGCTTGCTCCTCTGCACTTACAGGTTCACCACTCCCTTCAACTCAGATAAATGAATGGTTTGCAGCTGCGGAGCTAAATCATCAAAAGCGGTAATCGTTTTTCTACCTGTTGAATCGTCATAGAGGAATCGAACATTACGGCTCCAATAATTGGCTGCAACGGTACTTAGATCTTCCAGTGGCCCCCAAGATTTTTCTGCTTTTTTCAACGAATACCAACAGAAAAAGGTCCACTGTTAATGGTTTTTTTGGATTCATAGGCTAAACCCCTGATCTGTAGAATCAAGAGATCATTCCGTATTACTCTGGTACCTCATAGGGAAAAAATGTAACCGAGTTAAGTATAATCATGGAGCGGTTCCCTTGAAATAGGAATCAAATTAAAAAAAACCGACGAATACAGGTCGGCATAACAGAAGGCGCCATATCCGTAACACCGACGAATCCACTGGCATAACAAGACAAGACATATAGAAACACCACTTTATTTTTGTTCTAAAGAATATTAAATTGGGCATTACCTATGAAGTATTCCCTCAAATGGGGACTTCTGCATTCGCTTTATTCAATGGTGCGACCCAAATACCAGGTTCTAATTGGATCAGGCTCTGGTAACGAAACTTATGGTGGCCAAATTATCACAATATTAGCCGCAGGGGATATTATTACCTTACGCAACATTGATGGTGGGACTGTTTTGAAAAATATGGTTTCCGGTTCGGGTCCTTTGGTTGTAAGTGCATCTATTGTGATTGAAAAGCTAGCATAAAACAAAATGTAAGATATCGCTGAAAAGAATCACCTCCATTCCATCTAATTAAATGGTGATGGTTCTTTTTTTAGATAAAATATCCATTTAAAGGAAACGAATCATGCGGATGCAGAACTTGCCGCTATTGCCCGTTTCGTCACAGTAACAAATCCTTTATGTTCTTTAAGAGTATTACAAATATCAATTCCTAAAAAACATCACCACCATAAAAATTAACGGTAGTTATAAAGATAAATATAAAGATACAGATTCCTCAAGCAATTCTAAAAATGAACCTTTAAAGGAAGAAGTGTATCCATCATCGGGATACCAGGAATTCATTAATCGTGCCTTCCGTATTCCCATATTTTTAAGCACAACAAATACGTTAAATCCAAAACATAACAGTTTCCAAAACCGTCTTTTGAGAACGCATTGCTTTTTCCACGTACATTGCCTGTAATTGAACAAAATCCAGAACTATTTTAACAAGTATTCGTCGGTTGGTTTCATCAAGCTATGGAATGTTGGCAATCAACTTTCGTCGCTTCCTTGTTGAGATTCACTCTAAACCATACACTACAGCTACACTACTAACCGTGCCACTTGTAAACGATCATGTAGTTATGAATGTGCCGCAGTAGTTTTTATAAACAGCAGTAAACAAAGTTAAAATAATATTCAAAAGAACAGTAATCATCACATTTTGTCTGGTTTACAGTGAACAAGAAAGGTCGCTCGGCCATACTCCAAGCAACCACGAATAATAACCATTCAGGTAAAAAGGGAAAAGGTGCAACAGCTAAAAACCATCACACCTTATTTAGAAGTCTTCTTCAAAACTTCTGTACTCAGAACATACAGGAATCATCAGCAGAGAACTTTTCATAAGCTCTAAGTAAAAAGAGCCCTTAGCAATAAATGTAGTCACTTAGTGGTCATTTCATAAAAATAACACTGGAGAGTCCTTGTAAATAAGGGTTCTCCAGTGTTATTTATTACATGATCCTTTTAAAAAGCTGAATTCATTTAACCTCGTAACATCTCACATGTTGCGTTTGTTGATTTATTTGAATTTATCCATCCCTCGAATTCAGGATATTTCATTTCCTAATAGAAAATTTGTGGTCATTTTGGTGGTCAATCATATTTTGGTGGTCATCCAATGTGATTTATCGGCATAAAAAAACAGTACACACTTGGATACAATTATTCAATACTAATATTTTCTTTTCTATATTCCACCGAGTTTCTACTATTATAATATGAGTTCTAAATTGCTTAGTTTCTATTTCATTTTCATTTGGCCTATTCTAGATGTGAAGAACCGTTGTATCTTTTTTTCTCAAGACACTGGTAGCATTCCCTTCTATTATCAATGCCTGATAAAGTTCTAATACATGGACATATATTGTTCGCGTTCCCATGGGTGAACTTGTGTGCGGAACATATCTTATAGAATAATCAGGTATCATAAAACATCACAAATGCCTGTTTAAAAGCATTCTCAAAAAAAGAGTCGGCATGAACAACAGTAAAATATCATGAATTGGTGGGCAAGTTGGTGGGCAAAACAAACGCACTTATTTTGAGCAACTTGATATACACTATATATATAAATAAAAACGAAAAGAGCAAAATGAATGGACATACATATAAAAATTTACTTACATTCCAAAGGGATTAACTTTTTACAAAGCGGTGGCTTCCCTGTCTTAGCACCTGACTTCAAAAAAGACCCAGATTGAACAGCAGCCATTGCCGCATATGAATGGATCCATCAAATTAAAATTGATTTCGCCGCGAGTGATGATTTTCGAATAAATCAGGTGACTCATAATGAAGAAAAAGACATTACAGAGTTAGTAAAGAAGGTTAGGCTTATAGTTCAGGATGATTTGCCTTTTTAAAACGATAAAGCCCCTACTAAAACGAGTAAGAGTAGTGAATGAATATTAAGCAACTAATGCAAATAAAATATACCCCTCTCACTAAGAGAAGGGCTAATTTTATTTATATAATAAATTTCTTCTTTATTATTCTTATTCAATTGTATGGTTCTACAATTTACCCCATATCGATTTACCACCAGTATGACCAGTTTTTTTATGAATTGTATAATCAACCAATTGCATGTTTCCTCGTTTTTCGTGGTGATGCCATGTATATCCAACGGGATTATTTCCCTTTCGTATAGAAGCAATTTGTCCAGTTGTAAATTGACTCTTTAACTTAAAATCTTTTTCTATTTTTATCGCTAGTTGCTGATTACAATATCTAAATTGCCTATCATTAGATGATTTTATCATATCATAAGGCAATTTTATTTGTGATTTATACTTAAAAATTGGAAAACCCATTCCATTAAATTTCACTCCAGTAACAGGATGTACGCTATTAGCTAGTTTACCATTTTTAACGTCAATATTTTTATATGATTTTCTTAAAGTCTGTTTAACTACTCTCTTGGTTCCTTTTTTAGTTTTAACTATCTTAACTACTGCATCAAAAGCAGGTTTAAGCCAACCACGCTTAGTAGTATAAAATGAATTCTGGCTTAACCATTCTTGATATTCCTCATCAGTTTTAAAATCTTTTCTGGTAACGTTGTTTGTAGTGTCATCAAAATAAGAATAATCCTCAAATAAAACTTTTTCTACACTCTCTATTTCATCTTCAGGTATAACTTCATCTGGTTCAATAGTAGGTTTTGTAAATCCTGAATAAACCGTTTCGCCTAAATTATTATAAGCAGTAATTCTAAGCTTATAGTTTTTACTATCGGCACCATAATCTCCTTTTGAATTAACATATACTGGGCTAGGATCTATAGCTAGGTCTTCTCCCTCACCATCTGTATGTAATCTATATCTACCATTTGATATTTCTTCTTGTGTTGGCCATAATCCTTGTGCAAATGTACTCCATTGTGTAGTATCCCCTACATCAATACTTTGGTACGATTTTCCGTTAAAGATCCACACTTTATAACCAGTTGCATTTTCGACAGGTTCCCATTGTAAATCTACATATCCTGTAGGTCTTTCTGTATCTTCTGAAGTATTAGGATCGGCTTCGGGAGTAGTTGGCAAAATCATATTAGGCATGGTTTGCTTATAAAATTTTGTTGAGTAAGCACTTTCTCCTTCAGAATTATAGGCACTAATTCTAAAATAATAATTTTTATTAGTTCTATATGCAGTACCAGCATTTGCATATACATAAGATGGATTAAGAACTAATTCACTGCCTGGCTTAGAAGAATCTCTATGAAGGTTAAACTTTCCTTGTGAGATTTCTGTTTCAGTTGGCCAGATAGCCTTTCCCTTTGTTGACCAATTAGTCTTATTTCCAACATCAAAGGATTCATAAGTAACTCCGTTCCAAACCCATACTTTATAACCAGTTGCATGTGGGACGGAATCCCACGTTAAATCAACATACCCTTTACCGTCACCGTATGTAAAAAATTTACCTTCTGGTCCATTTGGAACGGTTGCGATAGTAGGTTCCGTAGCATAAGCTTCTTTGTTACCAATATTTAATGGCGATAGAACATTTAATAAAATAATGAGTGTAATTAATACGATACTAATTTTTTTAAACATGCATAAACTCCTCTTTAATTTCATTATTTAAATTAATTTACAAATTGTTACTTTTAACCCTAGCATCCCCTCCCCATTAAATTAATTCCATTACTAGGAAAATACTAATATTAATATTTATAGTTATAATGGTATATAGTTAAAAATACCTATTTTTTCTTTTTTTATAATTTATCAAGTTGTTATTAAACGGTATTTATACTAAAGTTACTTGGTAGACGAATTATCTAGTATAGGATTTTTTAACAAATTTTTATAACTTAGCAATTATTTAGGAGAGTGTACTTATGAAAAATATTTGGGAAGACTACGAAGATGACGAATATCAATTAGATAAATTAACCGTTGAAGATATAACGCTAGCCGAAAAAGAATTAAATATAAAAATTCCTAAGGAATATATAGATTTGTTAAAGGAAAAGAATGGAGGTTACCTCAAATATCAATCACTACCAGTTAATTTTAAGAACTCTTGGGCTGATGATCATGTTCCCATTAATGTATTATTTGGAATTAAAAAGAATGAAGGGATTTTTGAGTCTAAACTTTTATTAAACGAATGGGGTATAAAAGAAGAAAATTTTATAACCATCTCTGGCGATGGACATACGTGGATAGTTATGGATTATAGAAAAAATAAAATTGAACCAGAAATCACTTTTATAGACATTGAAGAGAATAAAACAACTGTAATCTTTAAGTCTTTTAAAGAAATGATTAATAACCTCTACGAACACATAGAAGATGATTTTGATGTAAGTGAATTTGAATATGAGATGTCTACCGAGCGTGCTAAAAAGTTAATGAAAAGTAATAATATAGAGGATATCGTCGAAGGTATATTTAATTGGACTTCTAGTTACGAAGATATGGATGAATTGATTTCAACTTTGATTAGTTTACTGGAAAACACCTCAGAAAAAGCTGTTAAAATGGCAGCTGCCGAGAATCTAGTGGGTTTAATCACAAGTGAATATTTATCTGATGAATCCCTAATTAATAAAGTCAAAAATCTTGTTAATACTCCTAGTGAAACTGAAATAAAAGTCTATTATGAAGTTCTAGTTGACTTCTTAAACGAGCAATAATTAATAAACCTAAAAGCCCCCTCAAATTGAGAAGGGCTTTTAGCAGTGGAAGAGTATACTGGAGGAAATAAAATAATATACTTTATAGCTATCTTCTATGTTATATAGCAAACAATTTAATGAAAGTAGCTTTACCTACCTTCTTATCTGTAGTAATCTTTTTAGCTTCCTGGAACTTTTCTAATGCGATTTCAGTAGCTTTTCCAAAGTTGGAATCCAGTGATCCAGGATAATACCCTTCTGTGTATAGTGCAGCCTGCAGAATCCATGTAAGATTGCCTTTTGCACCTTTTGCAACAGTGACAATAGCCGCCTTCGTCTTAGGTCCCCATTTGCCATCTACAACAAGTTTTTTATTGAACTGCTTGTTAAGTTCTATTTGTAATGCTTTGGTAAGGGCTGACTTAGTTTTAGGTCCAGTGATACCGTCCACAAGTAGTGTCCAGAAGGGGTAATTGTTGGGACAATGCCCCACAAGAGTCATTCTTTGGTCATTTTAAGGACGAGGCTTATATAAAGCCATGCCAGACTTTAGAGGCGTTAAAAAGAGAAATAAAAGAGTATATGACTTATTACAACCACCGCTCCCCGGGTAAAATATAAATAGCCTCTTTGCAAGGCGGGGGGTGTTACCACATCTCATCATCCCATCTTTTCTTTTTCTGGTCTCCAAATACTCGATCATGTATCTTGTTGTGGCATTTTAGGCATAAGGTTTCGAGGTTATCCAATGCCAAAGCTAATTGAGGATATTGTTCTATCTCATACTTATGATGCACATTCAACTCGACGCTTTTCCGTTCACCCTTCACTTTAACTGAATCCACATGGACCCTGCCTTCACGATTACACTGTTGGCATTCATGGTTATCTCTTCTCAAAGCTTGGAGCCTTAGCTTATCCCATGCACCCGACTTGTAGAACTTGCGCTTCTGTTCCTCTGTCTTGTACTCTACCAAACTAGCAACAACTTCTAGCAAAGACTAGTCTCGCCTTACGGTAGATATCTTGTGAATTGAAGTGCTGATTATTAATGCTTCTTTCCTTAGTAGCTAGATGTATTGGCTTTATATAATTAGATTCATGATTACTTAAAAATTCTTTAGTCTTCCCACTTCTGCTTGATCCATTCGATGAATCCCTTTAATGTTTTATAAATCAACAGTAACCCTTTGGCTAGTAAATCATAAACAATGTACATTTGTTCCACCTTCTTTCTTAATAACATTAAGTTTTCCCATAATTGAGATAATAGAATGGTGTGATAGATCATATCTGCAGGTGTTATCCGTTTCTTTCTATAACATTCCTGGCATAGATGATTGTCTCTTGCTAATACAACAGTACGACGCTTCTTCCAAGCAGAAGAGTTATAGAACTTCTTAGCCTCTTTATCACGCTTGTATTTAGTGAAGTAGGCTAGCTTATTACCCGTGCATTATCACGTTCATAATAGACCTTCACTGCAAACTCTTTATACTTTTGGTTTATTAAGCGTCTTGACAAATTGCTTTACCCATAATTTACTCTTCTAATATTTTTTTTAGTTTCAAATTCAAATAAAAAAGCCTTACAAGAAGGCTTAAAAATGTTACACCATATAATCTTTAATCTTTTGTTAAATGGTACGAACGTTTACAACTCTATAATTATCATTATTAACACTTACTTTTAAACTTGTTTCTAGTTCCCGTAAACTAATAATAGATTCAAAATTACCATAAGGATGAAGATAATATAAAAATTTACTTACTTTGCCTACTTCTAAATTACCCGATGGTATGCTTGCTTTTCCAACTTTATATCCATAATCTCGTAAAATAGTACTTATATCAGTATTTATCTCAATAGGGTCAACATCTTTAATAGCTCCAATATCAAGCTCCAACTGAATCAACATTTCATTTTTCCGGTTATTTTGAAAAGAGCTATTATTTAAATTGCTTACTACATTCTCTATTGAATCTAAACGTTCAATAAGATATTTGTTAACATTTATTTCAGATGGAGGACTTTGCTGAATAATCATCTGGGATTCAATTGCTCTATATATAGGGTTATCTGGTTGATCATCTTTCAATGATTCAAATATATATTTTTTTAGACCTTCTCCTAATTCTAAAACACCTTGCATATCATTGGAATAAAAAATAGTTCTTTCATCAACAATATCAAAAGGAAGTTTGGTACCATTCTCGCATATTTGAATAACTGGTTTTCTAATTGCATGTCTAATTGCTAATTCATACATGACATTCGGGTTAAGTTTTGTTAAATTAGCTATAACCAAATCATCCTCAATAATTCTTGTAATTAACTGTTTATTTATTGAACCAGCAGTGGATATCCTGTGAGCTACAGATATATTTCCCTCATTAAAACCTGCTTCGATTAATCTTGGAATTATTACTGCATCAATTACACCTTCTGCAGCTCTTCGAATATCTGTATTATCGCCTCCGATTGGGGTAACAATAAAAACTTTTTTTTGGCTATTATCCATTGGATGATCTCCTATCAGAAATAAAATTTTTTCACATCAAAAGTATATGTTATTAAAGCTTTCATTTGCAATCATTTCCTTTCTTAGTAAACAAAGGTTTGTTACATAGTTTTCTTCATTTATTTCCTCCTTATATATTCACCAATGTTTTAGAAAGTATCACGATTAGTTCCCATCAAATCAGGTATTACTTTTCGTCTGAACTCCTTCTCCGCTTATACTCATGACACACTACATTTAATTTAATTTAATCCAATCTAATCACGCTTATATAGCAGCTTATGCTTTTCTCTGACATGACCACATTTATATGCCAATTTGATCAATGCCCTTTTATCAGTCACTTCCTCACCTCTTTCTCCAAAAGAAAAAGCACCCGACTTTTCAGATGCTTTAAAACCTTATTTCTTTTTCATAACCTTAAAAGGCATATTGCAATCAGACATTTATATTTATAACCAACATGATCCCTCTTATAAAAAAGTGGCTTTACTTTCTCTATACGTTCACTTTTACAACCTCTACACAAGTGCACAGGCTTTCACCTCCTCTCTCTTTATCCATTAATACAGAGAGAGTGTACATTTTTCTCGGTAAATTTTTAATTCAGAGGGTTTTCTTTATATATTTTCTTTAGGAATCTTGTTCTAATGAAGGAAAAAATTTTAGAGTACTCTAGCGCACTGCAATTGGAGTACGGAACATTCGTTTGTTTTTTTAGGTAAATTTTAAAAAACTCACACATAGTGAGCGATTCTAATCTAATCAAACAGTTTCATTGCTTTTTAGTTGCTATCTTCTAATTAATTATTAGCCTTTTGAACTGTAATTTCTTCGTCTGATCTATTGTGAAGATATACATGTGTCTCGCCTTTGTATAGTATTGCGCTTCCTTTATGACTGAAATGTTTAGGGGAATGTTCCATTAATCTATTGAACACCTTAAGAGTAATAACAATAGCATATTCACTCTTATTATAATCTTCCAGCATGACATCAATTGCTGTTATATCCGAATTAGCTTTTACTGATTCATTTATCTCCATAATCTCAACTCACTTTCCCTAATTCAATTCGACAAAATTTGATAACATCCTTTTGTTAGCTAGTAGTTTTCTGGATCGTTTCTTCCATTTTCATAATCATCCATTGCCCGATCAGCTAAAGCATCAGAATTTCTATCATATTCGGTTTCTGGTTCTTCTCTGTCAATATTATTAAATTTACCATCGAAAACAGGAATATTTTCTTTAAAGAGATTTAACACTTTTTCAAAAGTGTTTCTCAGTAAATTAACATGGGCAGCAAATTCTTCATCATTTAAATTAACTGTGTAATGCATTAGGTGATTTCTAAACAATCTAATTGCATCTATTGAATCATTTAATTCTTTACTTACTTTAATCTTGGTATTGTTTGTTAGTCTTTTCAAAGCTGTCATTACATCAATGGTTTTTATTTCTGGATTTGCTTCAAAAACACTTTTTAACTTCTCTTTCTCCATCTGGCTTTTTGCTTCATAATACTGCCTTTCATTTGTAAAAATCAGCTTTTCATCTTTCTCTTGTAGTAAATATTTCATATTGATTTCTACACCATGCATAAAATGAAAAACAGCATCCTTTATTTGATATCCTTCAAATTCATTATCATAATAATAGTCTTTCAGAATATCCCCTACAGCTTTTAATGAGTCAATGCCATTATCCAATAAATCAAACCGCATTTTATTCCTCTCCTTGTATGATTAAAATACCACAAAAGTAGTTATGTTCCTCTATATAACCACCTCATTATGCTAATTGCTAAATGAGATATTTTTTTCTTTTCCCCTTGTTTTTTTTCTGAGTTTAATGGATTTAATGTACCCACGATCTGGTTTTGTATTTTTGTTATCAAAGGATGTGCTCCTAAAATACCAAAACACAAAAAAATAAAGGACTTAATCTTTTATTTTTGAAGCAAGGAAAATCACACATTTAAGATTTTAATTAATATTTCTACAGAGTTTTTCTCTGTTGTGTTTCTCGTCAAATGTGTTAGGCTATGTAATCATATCCGAACATAGTTTTATTCTTTTATTCCATTTTTCGCAATCATATGGAATTTTAAATCATCTCCAATTAGTCAAAATCATATCTTAAAAATATTCGACATGATTAGAGGGATACTCTTCTATATACCTATAAAGAAGACACTCTTAACATGAGTGCCACCCTTTTCTCGATGATATAAATTTAACATGTAAATTTAAAAAACACTTTTCATTTTAAACTTTTCTCTCTTTGTTTTCGTATGTATTTGCGATATATAAATTTATTAGATTGACCATTGTATTTTCATATACTAAAATTAAATATATTTCCAGAAAGAAGTGGTGGATGATTAAATGTCTAGCGATACAATGACTGTATGGGGATTTTGGATTACTGTGTTAGGTACTATCCTTGGTGTGGGTAGTTTTTTATTAACAATATACATAGGCGTGAATACAAATAAAATTAGAAATAATTTTATGAAAAAACATTTACAGGAAAAATATAATAAATCAAAAAAAACAATCTTATTAGACCTTCATACTTCCTATCTTTTTTTAATAGATGATATGTTTGTAGATGATACAAAGATAACCGAATCCATTATTTCTTTAGGCATTTATAACACAATTCTTACAAAAACCACAAAAATCAAACTGAAAAAATTAAATAAAAAGGTTGCTAAATCATCAAAAACAGATTCAAAAGATAAAAAAAGACAAATTCAATATTTGTTATACGAAGTTATCAAAAGGTTGGAAAACGAATTAGATGAGCATACAGAATATTTGAAGGAGGTAACAAAATGAGCTTAGAAAATGAACTTGATTTGAGAGAATTTGTAAAAAATTTAACTGAAAAAACTAAAACATCTGAAATAAAGTGGAAAAAGGTCTCAAAATCAGATTACACTAAATTGCTTGATCGATCAATAACATACAGCAGCATAAAGGATCCCTTTTACTCAGAAGGTAAAAACGGAATAGTGATTGTAGGTAAATATGAAAAAAAAGTTTATTACGAAGAAGACCAATATTATTATGAAGATTGTTTTTTTATAACAATTTCAAATCATTATTTTGAAGAACGAACATCTTTTCTGGAAACTGACAACGAAAATCCACTAGGTTTCAGTTTTGCGCTCACTTTATCGAAGCTTCATCGTTTGATTCAACTTAATACAAACGACATAAAAAACAGAATTGACAGTTGGTTTGATTGAGAAAAGGCACCAAGTATTTTGGTGCCTTTTGTTTCTTGATTATTACCTTCTTTTTTTCAATTTAATTAACATTTCTATTTCATATCGAATTCAGCTTGAAATCTAGCCAAAAACAGACCTCTGAGTTATCTTCACGCATAGGGAGTATAACTCGCCAACACCTTTAAAACGTTACTGTATGAAGCTTTCAGACCCCTTCAAAAAAGAGTTAAACAATAGCGTTTTTATGTCTAACTGTTTGTCCAAAAAAAGATTTTTTAGATTCTTAACCCTGTTTGGTATTTATTCTGCTTGTCCTGGGTGATGCCAATATACCTCATGGTAATCTCCGGATGACTATGATTTAATGCTTCTTGAAGAACGGCAACATCCTTGTACTGATTGTAATGATGATATCCATATGTTTTTCTCAACGAATGGCAGCCAATCCGTTCAAGATCAAATTCATCTGCTATTTCTTGCAATATAATATAAGCCATACCTCTTGAAATAGGTTTTACTCTTCCTTTTTTGCCTTTTTGCCTAATCTGAAAAAGAAATTCATTTTTATTTTTCTCTTGAACGAATTGTCGAATGGCTTTTTTAAGTTCTGGGGGCATTCTGACTTCTTTTGTTTTCTTTGTCTTACCTTCCTTTACAAAAACAGACCACCCTTGAACATCCTCCACTTTCAGTTTTAATATATCGGATATTCTCAAACCGGTTTGTATGCCGAATAAAAACAGAATGTAATTTCGCTCATTTCGCACTTTTAACATCGCCTTAATTTCTTGAATTGTATTCAAATTGCGAATTGGTTGTACAATATTCACCTTTCCCACCTACTCTAATCTTCTTTTGAGCAAAAAGAAAAAGCACTCCTAGGAATGCCCTTAGAATTACCACCTCATTATGCTAATTGCTTAAAAAGATGTTCCCGTTCTTATCAATCACCCGGGAGAATGGCTAGGATTGCAGTAACGGTCGCTGTACAAAATGACAGTCTGTCTTTACAAAGGAATTTCACACTTTGTAGCCCCGTAGCTATCGTTCGCAATACAGCTAGACTCCAGTTGTTCCCCCTTATTAGCCGGCAACCTTCTCAGTCATTCGATACACTCGAGTACACCATTGATATGGGAACGATGCATCTCCCATCAGGAGATTACCTGATAAGAAAATTCTACCTTCAGTGGTAAAAATAAAAATTCCCCTGTTTTATCCCTAATAAACTCCCTGTTTTTTTCCTACTTTTTGTCGTGATTTTGTTGGTAAAAAATAAATTGCACACAAATGATACCAAGTGCTGTAGCGATTAAAAGTATTGCTTGTCTCTTATGGGAGTAGTACCGGTCCTTTGTTAGCCCCATGTCTAGATATAAATTGATGTCTTTTACCCGGGTAGAGGAAAAGTATTTTTGCTTAATGATTTGGAGTTCTATTTCATCAAGAGCGTTATCTAATGCTCGATCGATTTGACGTACTTTCAATTCTTTCTCTTTTTCCTTTCGGCTAAATGAAGGGAAAAGGTCTTCGACGCCTTCTTGGTACCGTTCTGTTTTTTTTTGAATAGCGACTTTTAAAGCCCTATACTGTTTAAGCTCTTTAGCAATAATTCTCCGTACATCTTTTTCATTTACTTCCTCAAATACACTTAGTTGTTTTACTCCCATAAATAAATCCCCCTTCGACACAACAAAAAAGGACATTGAATAACGGTTAAACCGTTCATTCAATGTCCTCCAGATGTCTGGTAGAACAAATACTCATTTTTTTAAATCACTAAAATTAATAATATTTTCAGTTGTGGTTTCTGTTTTAAGATAACCCTTTTCTAATCCTAATAATGTTTCTACTTCTTCTCTAAATAGACTTAATTCATATTTACTAGATAATCCATCTAGAAATTCTTTTCCAGTTAATATGTCATTTTCTATCAGTAGCTCAACCGCTTGTCTTAATGCAATTGGTTCCTCTAGCTGCTTAGTTTTATCAAAAGGTTCAATTGTCCTCCATCCATTTTGACTAATCTGTCTTTGAAGATATGAATATTGATTAGAACTTATAACACCTAGTCTATGCGCTCTTACTACCATTGCGCTAATAGACACACACCATTTTTTCTTTAGAAATTTATAGTAATTCAACTCATTTGGATGCAAGGATACATCTTTAATAAATGCCTCTCTAGGTAATAACAAGGCAGAAGCAAATTCATTAGCCTCTTCTTCAATTTTCCTGAATTCGCCCTTGGTAATTTCTTCAATTTCTATTTCTGGATCATGAAGAATTTTATGAGCTAACTCATGCGCTGCTGTAAACTGCCTACGGTAATAAGATTTTTTGTCATTCCCAAGAACAATTGAGTAATAATTTTTATCTTCAATTTCTTGATTACTTCCAAAAGCGTCAATTGTATTTATGTTAGTTTCTAATGTAGTAACGACAAATCCATTTTCCTCCAAAAGGCGAACCATATTATTAATCGGTTTATCTCCTAATCCCCAATGTTCTCTAATCAGCATTGTAACCTCTTCGATGTTGGTCAAGGATTCTTCATCAATAACAGGTAAATTCATTTCTGGAAAATCGATAAATTCCTCCATAAAATAACGCATTACTGTTAGATACTTTACTCGATCATATTGCATTTCTCTTTCTTTTTTTCCAGTCGACAGTAATGATTTAAAATAAGTATTACCTGTTTTTATTTCTAAACCGGTCTGGTAAAAATAGTCCTTAGGAAATTTCAATATATCTATAAGTTTTAATACTGCTTCAAAGCTAGGTGATGATTTGCCATTTTCATACTTAGAAATCATTTGCTTGCTGACATCTAGTCTGTCAGCAAGCTCTGTAATAGAAATACCTCTATATATTCTACCCTCTCTCAATCTTTTCCCATTAAATTTATAATTGCTCATATTTTAACCTCCGTATTTATGAGGCAAAGTTAATATTTATTCTTTATTTTTTTCAATTGTATGCTTTCTTTTAGCCACAATCCTCTTCTCTTTGCCATTTCTTGATGAATTACTATATTGGGGTTTTAATACTGGTATTGACTTTTCTGTTTGCTTTTTGCTTGCGTTCTCTTTCTCAATTTCTTCAGAATCAACTTCCCTATCATTAAAAGCAGGGCGGATAAATGAACTCCAGTCTTCTTTATCAATTAACTGACAATCCGAGGTAAATAGACCTGCTTCTACTTTAACCGCCACGTTATTTTCTTCCGTTAAAGTAACTAGGATCACTTTATTTATGTCGCTATAATAATCACCTAAAATGTTAATTGCATCTAGCTTTCTTTGTGCATCAAACTCTTCAATTCCATCGATTTGCAGTGATAACTGAAAATCCTCATGCATTAAGCCAAAATCCTCATCATACTTTTTATTTAAAAATAACAAGGAATGGATATAATGAAGTTTTTCCTTTCCAAACCTTTTTATTACTTCATCTAAATTCTTTTCCTTTGTGAAAACGAATAATGTTCCTGACTCTATATTTAATAACATTGAAAATCCCCAAAAACCTCTTCTGGATGTAAGAGCTACTATGTTATTATCCCCA
The DNA here is from genome assembly GCF_050274955.1 of Peribacillus sp. NPDC006672. Classification (NCBI taxonomy): domain Bacteria; kingdom Bacillati; phylum Bacillota; class Bacilli; order Caryophanales; family Bacillaceae; genus Peribacillus; species Peribacillus sp. NPDC006672. The sequence goes on along the minus strand of NZ_JBNNOR010000008.1, from coordinate 203,526 downwards.
TCTAGATCCTCAATCCTTGAATATCTTATATCCCAAGCAAGGGCATATTTTGAATTGAACTTTTTTAACTCTAATAACTTCCTAACCTCTTGTACATCTAATACCAAATTATCAGAAAAGGCTCTTACCACTTTCCTTATGATACCTGATTCAGCAAACTTTAATTCATTCATTAGTATACCCCCTTGACCTTATATATATAAACTATTTTACATTTAAAATATAAAAAGTCAACCGATATTACTAATTTCTAAAATTCCTCGCCTTCTTCTTTTCTCATTCTTTTTACCTTTCCTTGATGTGTGGTAATTTTATATTCTCCAAATGGCGGAAGCTCCCTTAATTTCACTTTCCCATTACAAAAGACAATTACGCAAGGATTATGCATTTCAATTATATTAACTTCCATTCTCACTGTATGAGGAACAATATCAACATTTTGTAATCTTGTAGTATTTTCATTACTTAGCCTGGCAGCTTCATTCATCAAGATTCCTCCCTGTGGTAAAATTAAAATAGGTTGAATAGAGAATTCTCGGATTCCTCGTTGACCGAATGGAGAATTTTTATTTATCAATGTCTTTGGCAAAGCAACTAAGGCGACAGGACCCTTTGTAATTCATTGTTAAATCGCTCAGAAAGAGCTCCTATTTGCGAAAGTATTTAAATCAATAATTTTTGATATTTATACCTCCTCCTAAAACCAAATATTAGAGATTAAACCATAACGTGTACCTCCACGAAATGATCCTCATGTCTCTATGATGCTGCTATAATGGACCGTCATATAGCTGACCCATAATTACTTCTCTGATATTCTTGCAACAGCTCCTTCATTCTCGGTCTATTATTCGCTTTGAAATAAAGATCGAGTACTGATTTATCGTCATTAAATTTCACCGTGTTTTTTTCATATACCAGAAATTCAATAAACAAACGTAGTGATGTATGCTTGTATTTGATGGACTCATGATAAAGGTCCCTAACCGTCATGTCTGCGCTCCAGATTGAGGAACACCCCATACTCTTTGATGAATGCTAGTGATATGGTTCCTATAGGGCCATTTCTTTGTTTGCCAATAATGATTTCGATAATGTTTTTGCTCTCCGATTCCTTATCGTAATAATCATCCCGATAAAGAAATCCAATCACGCCAGCATCTTGCTCAATTTGTCCTGATTCACGTATATCTGACATCATAGGCCGTTTATCTTACCTTTGTTCTACCGCCCTTGATAGCTGACTTAAGGCAATAACGCATACATCCAATTCTCTAGCCATATGCTTTAGCATCCGACTAATTTCGCTAATTTCTTGCATTCGATTCCCTTTATGTTTGGCTGAACCTGTAATGAGCTGCAGGTAATCAATAATGACCAGAATGTCTTTGTCTTCGTACTCCCTTTTCATCTTACGGACCTTCGCCCAGATTTGATTAACGGTAATACCAGGATTATCAAAGATTCTTAGATTCAGGTTGCTAACATCTACCATTGCGCCTGTTAGCTTTCCCCAATCCTTATCAACAAGAGAATTTTTGTGCAGCACTCCCTTTATTATATTTCAGGTCAAGGTCTTGTTTTACAAACCCCGAAAACACATAGCGGAAAAAGAAATATTTCTATTACTAATGAGATGATTGAAGAATTACAATCTTACAAAGTTAAGAAACAAGCACAACTACTAAAAGTGGGGTTGAAGTTAATAGAGGATCACTTTGTCGTTTCTGCTTTTGGTGGAGAGCCAGTCAATCCAAATACGATACACAAGCAGTTTCTTTATGATATTAAGCTTGCCGGCATGAAGAGGATTCGATTTCATGATTTACGCCATACACATGCAACTATAATGTTGGAGATTGGAGAAAATTCCAAAGTGGTATCAGAAAGATTAGGACATTCAAAAGTTTCTATCACATTAGATAAATATAGTCATGTTACTCAGAACATACAGGAATCATCAGCAGAGAACTTTTCATAAGCTCTAAGTAAAAAGAGCCCTTAGCAATAAATGTAGTCACTTAGTGGTCATTTCATAAAAATAACACTGGAGAGTCCTTGTAAATAAGGGTTCTCCAGTGTTATTTATTACATGATCCTCTTGAACATTTTCTCCATTTCATAAATGGAATAGGAGATGATGATAGGTCTTCCATGAGGGCATGTAAAGGGATCGGTTGTCCGTCTTAGTTCATCCAATAGTGCTTGAATTTCATCATTGCGCAGATGACGGTTTGCCTTAATGGAGGCTTTACAGCTCATCATGATTGCTGCTTCCTCACGCAGTTTTTTTATGTCTACCTTTTTCATCGATAGCAATTGTTCTATCATTTCTTCCAGTATGTCCTGTTCAATTCCTTTAGGGAACCATTGTGGATGCGCTCGCACAATATAGGCGTTATAGCCAAACTCCTCCAAAAAGACGCCGACTCGTTCCAACTCATGCCGATATTCATTTATCCGGATACATTGGTCAGTCGAAAATTCAAGCGTAATGGGTACCAGCATATCCTGTAGCTCGTTTTCGACTCGTCCGACTTTTTCTTTAAAATATTCGTATTTGATCCGTTCCTGGGCAGCATGTTGGTCTATGATATACAAGCCTTTTTCGTTTTGGGCAAAAATATATGTTCCATGCATCTGCCCAATTGGGTACATGGGAGGGATTCGACTCTCCGACTCATCCTCCTCGATTTCTTCCTCTTGCTCGACAGTGTAGGTTGTATATTTTTCAGCCGATTCGAAATATGGTTTTCTTTCATCTTCTTGTAAGACCGGTATATAGGCATCTCCCATTTGCTGCTGTTCATTGCTGTAGATTAATTCCTTTATCGGTTCGAGATTGAAATCTTCAACATGATCCTCATAATTCTTTTGTTCCTGCTTTTCCCGAATCAAGGTATCATTCAAGAGTGAAGCTTCTTTCTTGGCTTCTTCAAGGACGCGCTTCCCGTTTTCCACGACATGGTCCAAAGCCAGAGTAGTTTGCTCACTTTTCACCTGTTCAGGCTTTGGTGCAGGTGTATATCCACTAGGAATGAGAGATAGCTTTTTAAACGCAGATTTAATCGTTTCTGATACAAGACTGTAAAGTTCCTGTTCCTTGCTGAGCCTTACCTCCATTTTGGATGGATGGACGTTGACATCGACAAGAATCGGATCCATTTCAATATTCAGCAAAGCAATTGGAAAACGGCCAATTGGGAGAAGTGTATGGTACCCATCCAAGATCGCTTTCACGAGTGCATAGTTTTTTATGAAACGGCCGTTTATCATGGTTGATATATAATTCCTTGAAGCCCGGGTGACCTCAGGCATAACTATATATCCGGATAATTTGAAGTCCAAAGAGCTTGCCTGAATCGGAATCATCTTTTTGGCGATATTCGTCCCATAAATTGCGGCTAGCACCTGTCTGACATCACCGTTACCATTCGTATGCAGGATACGCTTATCATTGTGGGATAACCGTATAGAAACATCCGGGTGCGAAAGTGCGAGCCTGTTAGCGACATCCGTAATATTTCCTAGCTCGGTATGAATGGTTTTCATATATTTCAACCTTGCAGGAGTATTGTAAAACAAGTCGGAAACCAGGATATCCGTTCCCTTACGGCTGGATGAAGCCTCGAGTTCTTTAACCATGCCGCCTTCAAGAAGTATGCGCGTTCCTACACCTTCGCCAGTGCTGCTTTTCAATTCGAAACGGGAAACTGAAGCAATACTGGGCATCGCTTCTCCACGGAAGCCCAGTGTTCGAATTCGAAAGAGGTCATTTTCATCTTTTATTTTACTTGTGGCATGACGTTTAAATGCTGCCTCAATGTCATCAGCCAAAATCCCATCGCCATTGTCCACGATCCTAATGGAACCAAGTCCAGCTTCCACCAATTCAATCTCTATAATGGTACTGTTTGCATCTATTGCGTTTTCCACAAGTTCCTTAACGACTGAGGCTGGGCGTTCAACAACTTCGCCAGCTGCGATTTTATTGGATAAAGCCTCGTCAAGCTGTATGATTTTCCCCATTTTTATCGCCTCGCTTTTGTTCTCATTTTAGTTTCTTTTGTAATTTATAAAGGATATTCATCGCCTCAAGCGGCGTCATTTCAAGGATATCCAATGATTTTATGTCGTCCAGCACCTTATTTTCCTTAGGTGAAGAATTCACTCTTCCCTTAGGAGCCTCTTCCCCAAAGAAGGAAAGCTGTGCCTCATTGACGGATGTTACCGGAGGTGCTTCGGCAATAGGTGCTTTTACAACAGCAACAGGCTGCTCATGCATCCCCTTTTCTTGTCCATTTTCATTCTCTAACTTCGCTAAAATAGCAGCGGCCCGATCAATTAACAGCTTCGGTAAATCAGCAAGCTTTGCCACGTGAATTCCATAACTTTTATCTGCTGGCCCTTCTTTAATTTTATGAAGGAAAACAACATTTCCATTTTGCTCAATTGCACTGACATGGATATTTTTCAATTTAGGCAGTTCCGATGCCAATACCGTCAATTCATGATAATGAGTTGAAAAGAGGGTCTTTGCCCCAATTTCTTCATGAATATATTCAATGATGGCCTGGGCAAGCGCCATCCCATCGTAAGTTGATGTTCCCCGCCCGATCTCATCAAATAATATCAAACTGTTTTCAGTCGCATTCATAATGGCATTTCTTGCCTCAAGCATCTCGACCATGAATGTACTTTGACCGGAAATCAAATCATCAGCAGCGCCAATCCTAGTAAATACCTTATCAAAAATAGGCAATTCAGCTATACTTGCGGACACGAAGCATCCAATCTGCGCTAGAATCGATGTTAGTGCAATCTGGCGCATATACGTACTTTTACCCGACATATTGGGCCCTGTGATCAAAAGTAGCTCCCGTTCTCCATCCATGAAGCAGTCATTTGGGACATACTCCTGTGATTGAAGGACCTTCTCCACCACTGGATGCCGGCCTTCCTTCAGGACGATTCTTCGATCATCAGAAAAGACAGGTTTCACATAATGACGTTCTTCGCTAATCGTCGCAAAGCACTGCAGGACATCCAATTCACTGACGCCTTTCGCCAAATCCTGTAAGCGCGGGATATAGCTTTTGACCTCTTCACGAAGATTGAGGAATAGGTCATATTCCAAACTGATGCTTTTTTCCTCTGCTTGTAAAATCAAAGCTTCCTTTTCTTTCAATTCAGGTGTGATATAACGTTCGGCATTCGTTAAAGTTTGCTTCCTTTCATAGCGCCCTTCTTCAAGCAGATGCAAATTGGCTCGTGTGACTTCAATATAATAGCCAAAAACACGATTATAACCGATTTTCAATGATCTGATACCTGTACGTTCCCGCTCTTCACGTTCCAGCTGAGCAATCCAAGTTTTCCCGTTCCTGCTGGCATCCCTGTATATATCCAGCTCCTTATGGAAACCGTCCTGAATGATATTCCCTTCCTTGACGGACAATGGCGGGTTTTCAACAAGCGCCATTTCAAGCAAATCCGTCACTTCTTCACACGGATCCAATTTATCGGCAAGAATTGAAATATCCTGATTGGCAGCCATTGACTTCACAATTTCACGAATGATTGGCACCTGTTGCAATGAACGTTTCAATTGTATCAAGTCCCGAGCGTTTACATTCCCGAAGGCGACCCTTCCGGCCAGCCGCTCCAAGTCATACACTTCCTTCAGGCGTTCACGTAAGTCTTGCCGTTCGAAATATTGATTTTTCAGGGTTTCAACAAGGCTTTGCCTCCGCTCGATTTGTTTTTTATTAATGAGCGGTCTATCAATCCATTGCTTCAACATCCTTCCGCCCATAGCTGTTTTCGTTTCATCAAGCAGCCATAATAATGAGCCTTTTTTACCTTTGGAACGAATGGTTTCAGTCAACTCCAAATTGCGTTTGCTATAATAATCAATTTTCATATATTGTGACGTTTCATATGCAAGCACTGGCTGTAAATGATCCAGGCTGCGTTTTTGGGTACGGTATAGATAATTCAATAAACGTGAGGTCGTTGTCGCCAGTTTCTGGTCTTTTAACAGTTGAAGCAATGCAGCGAATGACTCGCTTTGAACCAAATTATTCTCTAGGGACAGAGCGGCAGCTCCCCGTTCTTGCAGTCTTTTTTTCCATTCTTCATTGAAATCTTCAGCGATGACCACTTCGCTAGCACCAAGGATGGCAAATTCATTCAGAACTTCTTCAAAACTCTCAATCAAAGTGACCTTATTTTCCCCTGTCGATAAATCATTGTATCCAAAGCCAAACTGACCATCCGTAAAATAAGTGATGGTTGCAATATAATTATTTTCCTTTTCTCTAAGACCCTTACTGTCCATTTTCGTTCCCGGAGTAATCAGCTGGACAACTTCCCTGCGTACCACACCTTTGGCTTGTTTGGGATCTTCAGTCTGTTCACAAATAGCTACTTTAAACCCTTTTTCTATCAATATATCAATATAATTAGGAGCCGAGTGATATGGAATCCCGCACATCGGAATTCGATCTTCACTACCACCTTCTCGGCTCGTTAATGTGATTTCGAGCTCCTGTGATGCGTTCAGTGCATCGTCAAAAAACATTTCATAAAAATCGCCTAAACGAAAAAATAAAAAGGCATCTTGATACTCTGCCTTAATTTTTAAATATTGCTGTATCATCGGAGTATATCCAGCCATTCCTTCAAAACCTTTCCAAACTAAAATCTATTACCCATTTATGTCCTTCATTATAACATACAGGTAAGCAACATTGCCTCTATTCGAAATTGAATGTAAATCAATTACCCTGTGGGATAACCTGTTGAATGCTAGTTAAGTATCTGCCAAAAATATGTACACGTATATAATATAAAATCATTTCATTCTTATTTTTTTGATAAGGGACCTGCCCCGCTTCAAATTAAATAAAACCGGATGAAGGGAATGTCATCCGGTAGTTACTTTCTATATTCTATTCGTCTTCGAATTCATCAAGGAAATCCGGATCTAAATCTTCAAATTCCTCATCATCGAAATCAGAGCCCCAGTCATCCTCACAGCGGCCATCTGGATTAACAGCGACACAAATTTTCGTTTCGCCGACGACTTCCACAAAGAATTCCCTTTCCACATGGACAATGATTTTTTGTCCACATGGGGAGATGCAAGCTTCTAAACAATTCGGCTGTTGGACAGCTTTTGCAACGATTTCATGGTCATCTTGACAATCGGGATCACGGTATTTCAGCGAAATCACGTCGGTATATTGCACTTTTTCAGTTACAACTTCCGTCTTTGAATTATGGTTATAAGAATACCAGACGTTGATTTCGTAGCTGCCGTGAATTTCTACCTTTTTGCCGACTTTCTTTGCATCGTATTTATGGTTGATGATCCAACAACCTAGAATGCTAGAAGGATGATGAGCCGGGCAAATGGTGTGAGAGGACTTTGTGAATTTACGTCCCTTTGCCACCACCGCTTTAGTAATTATCTCTCTATATTGTGACATGCTAGCGAACCCTCCTCATACAGTTTCCATTCATCCTATGCGTGGTAAAAGTCTAGTGTGCGTAGAATTTTAATTGTTTGAAAACTGCAGTAATGTTTTAAACCTAGGTTATTTTATGCGCATCTTTTGGGATATGTGTCACGAATGGGCGCTGTATAAGGATTTCCAAGTATTAAAAAAGCCCTCCTGAAATGAACTATCCCCCGGATAACGGACATACAAAAAAGTGTCCCTTATCCAGGTTATTTTCAATGGTGTAATGAGTATGGACGGAGGGTTTCTATGTGTAAGAATATATATACTGAATTTCAGATTAAAGAACTTGAAAAGAATCCAAATATCATAAGTGCTGCAGAGCGTTCTATTTCCTATAATCCTGAATTTAAAACAAAAGCTGTTAAGGAATATAAAAAGGGGAAATCCCCCTCTCAAATTTTCATAGTACATGGATTTAATCTCGAAATAATTGGTAAGGAACAACTTAAGCGATGGCGTGATACAAAGGTTTGGTGAGGAAGGCTTCCTTACGGAACGCCGTGGAAAAGGAAGTACAGGATGCCCTTCTTCCAACCCACAGTCTGCAGGGAATCAACTTAGGAAGGCCGAAGCGAGAATCAAATGAAGCAGAAAATGACTTCCTAAAAAAGCTAGAAGAGTTAGAAAGGCGGGCGTTGAAAAAGAAATCATTCTAACTGCAGCTGAGAAGTTCTATCTGATTGAAAGAACGATCAGGCAATGCCAGTTAAAGAAGGCTGGTTCCTATCTATGCAAATCGGCTGGTGTAAGTCGAAGTGGCTACTACGAATGGTTAAAGGCAGCTCCAACCCGCGAGCTACGCGAGGAACAGGATGATTTGAACATAGAATTAATTAAAAATATATTCCTCAGGAAAAAGGAAAAAGTAAGCGCCCTCCAGATCAAATTGGTTATGAAAAATGATTATTGGCCGTCATGAATCATAAGGAAATCAGACGCTTGATGGCAAAATATCATCTCTTCGCAAAAATCAGAAGGGCCAATCCGTATCGAAAGATGGCTAAGGCAACCAAGGAGCACCTTACTTGTCCAAACCTTCTTAATCGTGAATTCAAACAGAAGGATCCAGGGAAAATTCTGCTTACAGACTTTACCTATCTTTATTATGGAAAGGGTCAAAAGCCTATTTGTTACGTATCATTTATCCACGTTATTAGATAAGAATATCGTTTTTGAAACATTAAACAAGCTAAGGCAGGCTGGAATCACGAGTTCCATGCGAGTGCAATCCTGCATTCTGAGGCAAGGATTCCATTACACCCATCCGTTATTTCAAACAAAGTGAAGGAACTTTGGCTAACCCAATCCATGTCCCGTAAGGCAAAAAGTTAGGATAATGTGCCGATGGAAAGTTTTTTTGGCCACTTTAAAGATTTAGCAGAATATAAAACATCTACTAATTTAACGGATGTGAAGGAAGAAGTTAATCGAGTTATTGAAGAATACAATGAGTGCCGTTTATCAATGAGGACTAAAGAAAATGGCCCCGGTACAATACCGGGACCACCTATTAGCTCATAGGCACTTTTTTATGCTATCTGAAAAATGGAGCATAGTTCAAAATCAGAAGGGATTTTTTATATTCATGAACAACTTCCGCCGCCGGCTTGCACCTGTGAACCTGTCTCACCGCGAAGGACGTCGCCTTCAGTCGATTCAATGATCAGGTCCGTCACCTTATTCGATACTTGTGATGAGACCATTTGCAAAAGATCATTTACATCAACTTGGGATTGTTTGAATTCTTGGACAATCGGTAGTTCATCCAATTGTTTTTCCAGTGCATCGATTTTAGCCTGAACTTGGCTGTATGCTTTCTCTTTGCCGTAATGCTGGAAGTTTACCGCCTGTTTTTGCAAGCTCTTGATACTGGCAATCATTTCACGGATTTTTTGGTTTTCATTGATGTGAGCTTCTGCCCGTTTAAAGAAATCGACTTCTTCCGTGCTGGCAATCATTTCAGCAAGCTCTGCCGCTTTTGACAGTATGTCATCTTTAGTATATTTCGTCATATTACTCCACCTCAATCGCCGTTGCTTCTTCAACCATATCCCCATTTAATGACCATGTTTTCGTTCCAGTGATTTTCACTTTTACTATTTGGCCAATTGCTGATTTTGGTCCTTTGAAGTTCACGAGCTTATTTTTCGTTGTATAACCTGCTAATATTTCCGCATTCTTCTTACTTTCGCCTTCAACAAGCACTTCAACAATCTGTCCATCATACTCTTTCATTTTCAATGCACACGTTTCATTGACAAGGGCATTCAAGCGTTGCAGGCGTTCCTTTTTCACTTCCATCGGTACATTATCCTGCATTTTCGCAGCCGGTGTTCCCTCACGTGGTGAATAGATGTAAGTATATGCTGCATCGAAACCAACTTCACGGTATAAAGACATCGTTTCTTCAAAGTGCTCTTCCGTTTCATTCGGATAGCCTACAATGATGTCAGTTGTTAGCGATGCACTTGGGATAGCTTCCTTAATCTTCCTTACTAGCTCTAAATATTGTTCGCGTGTATATTTACGGGCCATGATTTTAAGTGTTTCCGTACTTCCCGATTGAACTGGAAGATGGATATGGTCAACGAGATTTCCGCCTTTAGCCAGCACTTCAATCAAGTGATCATCAAAGTCACGGGGATGGCTGGTCGTAAAACGAATACGCGGAATATCGATTTTGCGAATTTCATCCATCAAATCACCGAAACGATATTCAATATCCATAAAGTCTTTACCGTATGCATTCACATTCTGTCCAAGCAGGGTTATTTCCTTGTAACCCTGCGCCGCTAAATGACGGACTTCCTGTATGATATCTTCAGGTCTGCGGCTTCTTTCTTTACCCCTTGTGTAAGGTACGATGCAGTATGTACAAAACTTATCGCAGCCATACATGATATTGACCCATGCCTTCGTTTTGCCTTTACGCACTTTCGGTAGGTTCTCGATTACATCACCTTCTTTGGACCAAACCTCAATGACCATTTCCTTGGAAAGATAAGCTTCATTAAGAATTTGCGGCAGCCGGTGGATATTATGCGTTCCGAAAATCATATCTACAAAATGGTGCTTCTCTAGAATCCGCTTTACAACAGACTCCTCTTGTGACATACAACCGCAAACCCCAAGCAAAAGATCCGGCTTTTCCAATTTCAATGATTTCAAATGGCCTAATTCACCGAACACTTTATTCTCTGCGTTTTCCCGAATCGCACAAGTGTTAAGTAAAATGACGTTAGCATCATCCACCGTGTTTGTAGGCTCATAACCAAGTGCTGTAAAGATGCCCGCCATGACTTCTGTATCATGTTCGTTCATTTGACAGCCATATGTACGAATGTAAAACTTTTTGCCTTCTCCCATTCCACGGAAACCTTCAGGAATTGCAAAGTCATCATGGTATTCTACTTCTTCTTTTCCTCGCTTTTTCGCATCTTTTAGGGATGGCGGAATATAAACGGCTTGAAAGTACTTACTGAAGTCCTTATCGGATTTTTTGTCCGCTGAATTTTCAGCCTGTACTTGTTGTGATTCTAATCGTTGTTTCTCGTTCATAGTTAATCTCCTTTCAAAATAGTTAGTTTATTTCTTCACCAACTATTTCAAGACCTATCTTCTAATGGTTTTATACGGTTTTCTTTTTAAGAATTACCAGTAAATGTTAGTTGTTAAGTGTGATATATCCACATTAACTTAGTATAAAGCTTTTAACAGCAAGAAACAATCATTCTGTCGTGCCTTCTTCAATTGTAAGAAATTTTTCACAAACACGGAAAATAAGAACAAGAAAGAAGAGGCTTGATTCGTATATTCAATATGACGAAATTAGCCTCTTCTTCATCATTTATTGGATGATCCCTAGCCCCTTTTCGGACCTTTCAAATGCAAGCAATGCTATTTCCATTGATTCAAAATCCCTCATTTCCCTTCCTTTTCTGATGGTTAAGGGATCAGAAGCACCTTGCCACACTGACCTTTGATCATCAGTTCAAAACCCTTCTCAAAATCGCTTAGTGAAAATCGGTGCGTAATCATTGGTTTTACATCAACATTGCCACTCCCAAGCAAACTTGAAACCTGTTGCCAGGTTGAAAACATTTTCCTTCCGGTTATCCCTTGGACAGTAAGACCCTTGAATACAATATCTTCCGTTATATTAAGCGTAACCGGCTGAGAAGGCAGACTTAGAATTGATATCCTTCCACCATTCGTCGCCATCTTAAACCCTTGTTCAATAGCTGCAGGATTACCGCTCATTTCGCATACCACATCCACCCCATCCGAATTTGTGAGGTCTTTTGTGATTTCCAGTGGATTCTGATTAATTGAATGTATGAGGTCTGTAGCCCCCATCTTTTTGGCGAGCTGAAGCCGATAATCATTAATATCAAGAGCGATCACTTTATCGGCACCTGCAGCCTTTGCTACAGCAACTGCCATAAGCCCAATTGGACCACAGCCGATTATGGCCACCGCTTTACCCAGGACCTCTCCAGCAAGCACTGAATGAACGGCATTTCCCATCGGTTCTTGGATGGTAGCTATATCGAGTGGCATACCAATTGGATTTTTCCATAGATTCTTGGCGGGCAGTGCTATATACTCTGCAAAGCATCCCTGTTTATCGAGGCCGATAATATTTGTTTTTTTACAAATATGGAATTGCCCGGTTAAGCATTGCCTGCACGTACCGCAAACTATATGTGTTTCGGCAGATACACAATCACCAACTGAAACATTGCTCACATTTGCTCCTATCTCCATTACTTCCCCAGCAAATTCGTGTCCAAAAACGTATGGTGGATTCACTCTTCCCTGCGACCATTTATCCCATGTGAAAATATGAATATCTGTTCCACATATAGAGGTCATCTTTACTCGAATCAAGACCTCGTCCTCTCGAATATCTGGAATATCGACAACTTGTAATTGTGCCCCATATCCTCGGTGATGTTTGACGACTGCTTTCATTTTCCCTCTCAGCATATACACTCCCCCTGAAATAGGGCTGCTCTCACCTGCCTTAATATGTAAAGATATGAAAAACTAATTGAAAAAATACCTAATCGCCTTTGTACTGGTCTTTTGTACAAAAATAAAGTTGATTTTGGGGCATTCGTACATTTTTGTTAAATGGGTCATGTTTCTATAACATCTTGTCCGCTCTCGAATAAGATATCTTGTACAACAAAATAATTGAAGGAGTGACTTATATGTCATGTTCTGAAAACCAAAATCATGATCATCATGGTAACAGGAATAACGATAGAATCGCAGACGATTTTTGTCGTGCTGTGAGAGGCTGTAATAGGCGGGAAGGGAATCAGGAAAGCAATCGGGACCGCGAACAACACCATCACCACCATCATCATAACAACAACAACTGTTGTTGTAGAAGAAGGAATCGTTGTTGTTTCTTCGGTTTCGGTGGCGGTTTCGGTTGCGGTTGCGGTGGCCGTTGCGGTGGCCGTTGCGGTGGCGGTTGGGGCGGCGGTTATTAACCGTAACTTCGGCGGATGCAACAACGGTTGTTAAGCTAAGCCAGTCGTAAGTCTTCTAGCATGTGGCATATCTACTGGAGAGCCTAATCATTAACCACAAAAAAGGTTCACCCCATCTTAAGGGGTGAACCTTTTCACTTTACATAAATTCAGCAACAAGCTTATCAAAGTGCGCTTGATCCAGTGTCAAATCTGATTTATTTAACGCTTTTTCAGCATACCCTGGCACTAATTCCTGGTACGAAGGACGTGAAGAGTCTTGATAAATAATCCCTGTCACAAGGCTGTCATGTTTCATCAAAGTCTGCATGGCCTGTTCTTTATTTGATGAATCATAGCCTTCAATCGTGTTTAATTTAGTTAAGTTTTGTTTAAACCAATCATACGTATTAATCTTATTATATGTTACGCAAGGAGAGAAAACATTGATAAAGGAGAACCCTTTATGGTTTATCCCTGCTTCAATGATCGCTGTCAGGTCTTTCAAGTCAGTGGAAAAGCTTTGGGCGACAAACGTAGCGCCAGCTGACAAAGCTAATTCCATAGGTGAAACAGCCTGCTCAATTGATCCTTCTGGAGTGGATTTTGTCTTAAACCCAGCAGCTGATCGCGGAGAAGTCTGACCTTTTGTTAAACCATAAATTTGGTTATCCATGACAATATACGTAATATCAATATTACGACGGATTGCATGAATAGTATGTCCCATCCCGATTGCAAAACCATCTCCGTCACCGCCTGAAGCTATAACGGTCAATTCACGGTTGGCCATTTTCACTCCTTGGGCAATTGGCAGCGAGCGGCCATGGATTCCGTGGAAACCGTATGACTTGATGTAACCGGATATACGTCCTGAACAGCCGATACCGGAAACAACAGCCAGATTCTCCGGCTCCAATCCTACATTGGCTGCCGCACGCTGCATGGCAGCCTGAACGGAGAAATCTCCGCAGCCAGGGCACCAGTTAGGTTTTACATCATTACGAAACTCTTTAAACGTTGCCATATTCGAACATCTCCTTGCATTGTGTGTGAATTTCATGCGGGAGGAATGGGTTGCCATCATATTTTAGGATGCTTTTAATTTTATTAACATGTCCGACATTCATCTTGATAATATTAGCCAATTGTCCAGTCGCATTATTTTCAATAACTACTACTTTCTTAGCACTTTGCACCAACGGTAGGACTTCATCAGCGGGGAAAGGATGAATCAAACGGATATGCGCATGATTCACTTTCATTCCATCCGTTTCTAACCGGCCGATCGCTTCATCAATCGTCCCGCGTGTTGAGTTAAAGCCAAGAATTAATAAATCCGCTTCTTCATGCGGTGTGTTTTTGTATACTGGTGTTTGGAATGTGTTAGTTAAATTATTCAGCTTACGCATCCGTTTATCCATTTGCACTTTACGATTCAAAGCCGTCTCAGAAGGTCTGCCCGTTTCATCATGTTCAACACCTGTAACATGGTGAATTCCATTTTTCATACCAGGCACTACACGTGGTGAGACCCCGTCTTCCGTTACTTCATAACGCTTGAAGTAAGATTTGTTTTCAGACTCTTCAATTTCAAAGTCAACCAATTTTCCGCGTCTTATCTCCACTTTGCCATAATCAAGCGGCTGAACCGTTTGTTTACCTAATGATAGCTGTAGGTCGGATAAAACGATAACTGGGCATTGATATTCCTCTGCAAGATTGAATGCTTCTGCCGTATCATAAAAAGCTTCTTCGACTGTACTTGGAGCCATTACGATTTTAGGGATTTCACCATGAGTACCATAAATCATGGCCATTAAATCGGATTGCTCCTGTTTTGTAGGAAGTCCCGTAGATGGACCGCCACGCTGAGTATCGACAATGACAATTGGCGTCTCGGTAATGCCCGCTAAACCAATCGCTTCCATCTTCAAGGAAAGTCCAGGACCAGCTGAAGCAGTGATGGCACGTACACCGCCATAGTTTGCACCAATCGCCATTGTAGCTGCTGCGATTTCATCTTCAGTCTGTATGACCGTCCCACCCAATTGAGGAAGTTTTTTAATCAGGTATTCCATAATTTCCGAGGCCGGAGTAATCGGGTAAGCTGCCATGAAGCGGCAACCGCCTGCAACTGCACCTAGAGCGATAGCATCGTTCCCGATCATGAACAATCGTTTTTGGCCGTCTGCTTTTTCAAGCTCCATTGCGCCCAGTTTTTCTCCAAGCATCACTTCCATTGCCTTATAGCCTGAAGTAATGGCTTCCATATTTTTCTTTACGATTTCTTCACCTTTGCGGCCGAATATTTCATCAACCACATCGTTGAATACGGAAATTTCCATTCCTAGCACAGCACATGTCGCTCCGATAGCGACCATATTTTTCATTAAAGATGTTCCTAATTCGGCTGCTATTTCCGTAAATGGAACAATATATAATTCTGCCTTTGTATCTTCTGGGCAGACAGGTTTGAATTTTGCATCTGCGATAATGATGCCACCCTCATGTAATTCTTTATAATTGACGTCAATTGTTTCTTGGTCAAAAGCAACTAAGATGTCTAAATCATCAGAGATAGCACGAGTTTCCGTAGTACTTACACGAATTTTATTATTCGTGTGTCCACCCTTGATTCGGGATGAGAAATGACGGTAGCCATACAAGTAATAACCTAAGCGATTGAGGGCAATACAGAATATTTCTCCTGTACTTTCAATACCTTCACCTTGTTGTCCGCCAACTTTCCATGAAAGTTGATTGATCATGTCTTACACTCCTTTAGGACGTTCGTATATAAATGCATTTAACCGCACCTCCCTTCAGAACATTCGACTATGTATATTAATCGTTCTAATTAGGAAAGGTGTACTAAACGCTTTCAATTCTATCGGTTAAATCATTAAATTGCAACCTTTTTGCTTTTGTTTTTTATATTTTCAGAATATTTATTCATATCTATATAGTAAGAATTGAAAATCACTTAAGATAATTCCTGTTTAAGCGGAAAATTACGAGTGAAATTACCAAAAAGGAGACCTTTTACGAACTCACTTGAATAAAGCCTGTTAAGTTCATTGATAAAATTATGATAATCCTTATATGACATTAAATTTTCTACCATATGATCGATTCCATCGAAGTCAGACCCTAATCCAATTTGTCTTTCCCCGCCCAAACTGCATATATGTTCTATATGTTTCAAGATATCCTTTATCGAAGCCGATTCACCATTAGATAGGAATTGAGGGACAAAGGTTACCCCTATCACTCCATTTTTTTGCAAAAGTGCTTTTATCTGGCCGTCTTTTAAATTTCGCGGATTCGGACAAAGGTGATAGGCATTCGAATGGGAAGCAATTGGGAATTTTGCCTTCTTTAGGGTATCCCAAAATCCAGCTTCAGATAGATGGGATAAATCACACCAAATTGATTTCTCATTCAAAAGCGCGACCACCTCCGTTCCAAACCCTGTCAATCCGCCCCCTCTTGATTCTAATGCCCCATCTGCTACCAAGTTAGCGTAATTCCAAGTTAGACCTACAGAGGACACTCCAAGATGAATTAGTGTTTTCAGCTTCAACAAATCATTTCCAATGCAATCGCAACCCTCTAAGGTTAGCATCGCACCGATTTCCTTTTCTTTTAGAAAATCGATGTCTGCTTTGGTCTTTATAAATTTCATTTCCGGCTCTGATAAAATCTTTTCATGAAAAATATCCACCATCGCCAAAGCCGCTTGAAATCTCATATCCGGGTGGACATTCTCTGGAATATAAATCGCAAAGCATTGGACTTTTCCTCCTTCATCCAATAACCCCCGCTTTGTTATATGTAATTTATCACTATCTAAAAAAGAAATATCCGGATCTTTGAACATCTTCATCAACACATCACAATGTGCATCAAAAATCGCCAATGTAATCCCCCTTCCTATCCTTATCTATTTAAATATCATACATTCCATTATAAAGTGATTTCGATTTTTCGTCATTTGGATTTCAGGACAAAAAAGAGCCTGCTCGCCATCTGACAAACAGGACACCCACCCATGAAATTATCTTGGTTCAATGATTAGCTTTATAGCCGTTCGTTCTTCGCCATCAATAAGTATATCTGTAAAGGCAGGAATACAAATCAAGTCAACTCCACTAGGTGCGACAAACCCTCTTGCGATTGCTACTGCCTTGACGGCTTGATTTAACGCACCTGCACCGATTGCCTGAATTTCGGCTGCTCCTCTTTCTCTGAGCACTCCCGCTAGTGCGCCTGCTACAGAATTAGGATTAGATTTTGCTGAAACCTTTAATATTTCCATTCCTAGTCCTCCTTGTTTTCCCTGCCGATTATAATCTTTGGCTCAATAGTTATAACACTTTCCACTGCTACTATATTCATCAAGTAAAACTTGTATGACAAAGAAAACCTGGATTGTCCACCATTTATTAAAGAACGAAAAAAATGGATGGAAAGTCATTTGACTGTCCATCCATTCAAATCAATTATCAAAGGGATGATCTTCGTTAATCAATATTCTTTCAATTTTTTTAGCTTTGCCAGTTTTATCATCAATTTCAAGGTGAACCCCACTTAATAGCGTCCGCCCCTCTTTAGGCACTTCGAAACGAACAGGAAGGCTAGTTAGGAACCGGTGGATTACTGCCTCTCTTTCCATACCAAGGATGCCATCATACGGTCCTGTCATGCCTACATCTGATATGTAAGCGGTGCCAGCAGGTAAAATACGGTTATCGGCTGTCTGGACGTGTGTGTGTGTACCAACAACGGCTGTAACCTTCCCATCCAGGAACCACCCCATAGCTTGCTTTTCACTTGTAGCCTCTCCGTGAAAATCAACAAAAATGATTGGTGTCCTTTTTTGAGCCTCCGCCACTAGTTCTTCCGCCTTTTTGAACGGACAATCCAAGTCCGGCATGAACGTTCTAGCCTGCAAATTGATGACCGCTATTTCCTGTTGATTCAATTTTAAAAATTTCATTCCATCGCCAGGTGCTCCGTCCGGAAAGTTCGCTGGCCGAACGAGATATTTCGCTTCATCAATAAAATTGAAAATGTCGCGATTATCCCATGTATGGTTTCCCATGGTCACTGCCTGCGCTCCCCACTCTAAAAAACTACGGTAAATCTTTTCTGTAATTCCCCGGCCACTTGCAGCATTTTCCCCATTGATGACCGTGATATGCGGTCGATACTTTTCTTTTAACTTAGGAAGGTATTCTTGGATCATATCACGACCAGGAGACCCTACGACATCTCCAATAAATAGCAATTTCATTGTAAAACCCTTTCTAGATTCACATTTATAATTATGGATTATTCAAGTATGTATTGTAACATAATATGGGGTCATTATAGGAATCACGATTAATATTAGAAAAAGAAAAAACGAAGTGGTTTGCACCACTTCGTCTTTCATTATCAATTTATTTGGCGTATTCGACTGCTCTTGTTTCACGGATGACCGTGACTTTTATATGACCTGGGTAATCGAGCTCTTCTTCAATCCTTTTCCGGATATCACGAGCGAGACGATGGGCCGAAAGGTCATCAATTTGCTCTGGTTTCACTAGAATCCGTACTTCTCGTCCGGCTTGAATCGCAAATGATTTTTCCACTCCATCATAGGATTCGGAAATCTCCTCAAGTTTTTCAAGTCTTCTAATGTAATTTTCAAGCGTTTCACTTCTAGCACCCGGTCTTGCAGCTGATAATGCATCAGCGGCAGCTACAAGCACTGAAATGATGGAAGTTGGTTCAGTATCACCATGATGGGAAGCGATGCTGTTAATGACAGTTGGATGCTCTTTATATTTGGTTGCTAATTCAACGCCAATTTCAACGTGACTGCCTTCCACTTCATGGTCAATCGCTTTCCCAATATCATGCAATAAACCTGCACGGCGGGCAAGAACTTCATCCTCACCAAGCTCTGCGGCCAGTAAACCTGAAAGCTGGGCCACTTCAATTGAATGCTTAAGTACGTTTTGCCCATAACTGGTACGGAACTTCAAACGTCCTAGTATTTTGATAAGATCTGGATGGAGACCGTGAACTCCAACTTCAAAAGTTGTTTGTTCACCAATTTCACGAATATGTTCATCCACCTCACGTCTTGCTTTGTCAACCATTTCTTCAATTCGAGCCGGATGGATCCGTCCGTCCTGAACAAGTTTTTCAAGAGCCAAGCGTGCCGTTTCCCGTCTAATTGGATCAAATCCAGATAAAATGACAGCTTCAGGAGTATCATCAATAATAAGGTCAATACCTGTTAGCGTTTCTAACGTCCGGATATTTCGTCCTTCACGTCCGATTATCCGTCCTTTCATTTCATCGTTTGGAAGATTCACTACAGAAACGGTGGTTTCTGCAACATGATCAGCCGCACAACGCTGAATGGCAAGAGAAAGAACTTCTTTTGCTTTTTTATCAGCTTCTTCTTTGGCACGGGTATCACTTTCTTTAATCATAAGCGCTACATCGTGAGCCAGTTCGTTTTCCATTCGGTCTATAATGATTGCTTTAGCTTCTTCTCGAGTTAAACCGGAAACACGTTCAAGCTCTGTTTGCTGCTTACGAACCGTCTCGTCCACTTTGCTTTCCATCTCTTCAATATGCTGTTGTCTTTGGTTTAGAGAATCTTCTTTTTTCTCCAATAGGCTTTCACGTTTGTCTAACGTTTCATCCTTTCGGTCCAGATTCTCTTCTCTTTGCAATAACCGATTTTCTTGTTTTTGTAATTCGTTCCTTCTTTCACGGGATTCCCGATCGGAATCAGAACGAACTTTATGAATTTCATCTTTTGCTTCCAATAAGGCTTCTTTCTTAAGAGCTTCCGCTTCACGTTTTGCATCCTCAAGGATGTGTTCTGCAGAGCCCTTTGCCCCTGCTATTTTACTCTCAAATTTTGATTTGTGAATAAAATAACCAACAACTGCACCGACGATTAGGCCAAGCAAAGTGAAGATGATTGTCATGGGTTCCATCGTTTCACCTCCCCTTGCTATGAACTTTTTACATAAAATGTTGAACTGTCGGCAAGTACATTGCACATAAATTCAATATACAGCACTTAATTTTCAAAATTTTAGTTTGAAAAATTGTAAAATATACATATTAATTGTATAGTTGAGAATTTTTATTGTCAAGCGTTTGTCCCTTATGTATCAATGATTATTCAAGTTTTCTTTATATGAACCATCATTAAGCACAGCATTCATTATGGAAAATGTCTGTAAATCTGTTTTCACAGCCATTTAACCCGCTGAAAATTTCGCATTTTTCTCACAATATATAGAAAAGGCCTAAGCGAACAAGCTTAGACCTTTTCCTACCATTAATCAAGTAATTCAAAATGTTCTTCTGTTTCATTTTCTTCTGGTGGCAATTCATGCTCTCCATCAAGATTATAGTGATCTCTGATTTTCTGAGAAATTTCCAGAGCGATATCCTGATTTTCTTTCAAGAATAGCTTCGCATTTTCGCGGCCTTGTCCGACACGCTCTTCATTGTATGAGTACCATGAGCCGCTTTTAAGGACGATATCAAGATCTGCACCCATATCGATGATTTCACCTTCCTGAGAAATCCCTTGACCATACATGATGTCAACTTCTGCTTGACGGAATGGAGGGGCAACCTTGTTTTTTACAACTTTGATTTTAGTTTTATTACCGACAATTTCATTACCTTGTTTTAATTGTTCCGCACGGCGCACTTCCAGACGAACAGTTGAATAGAACTTCAATGCCCGGCCTCCCGGAGTCGTTTCTGGGTTCCCAAACATAACACCAATTTTTTCACGGACTTGGTTAATGAAAATGGCAATGGTGTTTGATTTATTAATGGCACCAGACAGTTTTCTAAGTGCCTGAGACATCATCCGGGCTTGAAGACCCATATGGGAATCTCCCATTTCACCCTCGATTTCAGCTTTAGGAACAAGTGCCGCAACCGAATCAATGACTATGATATCTACCGCTCCACTTCGAACTAACGCTTCGGCGATCTCTAAGGCTTGTTCACCCGTATCAGGCTGTGAAAGCAGTAACTCATCAATATTCACACCAAGTTTTTCTGAATATGCTGGATCTAGAGCATGCTCGGCATCAATGAATGCAGCCGTGCCACCAGTCTTTTGTACTTCTGCAATAGCATGTAATGCAACAGTCGTTTTACCGGAGCTTTCAGGTCCATATATCTCAATAACCCGGCCTCTTGGATATCCGCCTACTCCCAATGCTACGTCCAATGCTAAAGAACCGCTTGAAATCGTTGAAATCCTTCGATCAGACTGTTCCCCAAGTTTCATAATAGAACCTTTACCAAATTGTTTTTCAATTTGTTTTAACGCCATATCTAAAGCCGCTTGACGATCACTCACTCAATTTCCTCCTCTATATTCAAATAATCGGCTGTCCGATTAAAGGTGTTCTTACGTTAGCAATTATTTGAGATCAAGGTTTGTATCCTATCTCAAAACCTATCTTTACTATATACTCTTTTTACTATTTTGCCAAGCAAAAAGTCGAACATTCATTCGTTTTTTTCTTTCGGGATATTCTTTATAAAATAGCATTTTATCTTGAGGAAATCCCCATTTCCTTTCACTTACTCGCTTTAAAATTTTTTTTCATTGAATTAACTTTTTTCTTTTTCCCCGTTTTTTCAAGAAACAAACTTCTTCAACCAAATAAAAAAGCAGAGCCGTAAAAAGCCCTGCTTTTAGCGTTTATAAATCTCTTAATAAGTAATGACAGCCGTACTTCACACTGCGAATACGGTTCTGCGCCCTGCTTCCGGAAAGATTCAACTCTTTGAAATGAGTCTTGCCATCCCGATAAGAAATGCCAATGAATACTGTACCAACAGGCTTGCCTTCCTGTTCATCCGGTCCTGCGACACCCGTAAAGCTTATGCCTACGTCTGCATCGAGCTTTTTCCGGACATTAGAAGCCATTACCATTGCACACTCACCGCTGACCACCCCGTGCTCAGAGATGGTATCATCACTGACGCCAAGTACATTCGACTTCGCATCATTCGTATAACTGACAATGCCGCCTTTGAAAACTTTACCGGCCCCCGGGATGGTTGTCAGCTGTTCTTGGAACATCCCACCTGTCAAGCTTTCGGCTGCCGCAATTGAAAGCTTGCGGACCGTTAATTCTTTTACAAGTTCCTTTATTAGCGAGGTATTATCACTTCCATAATAGAACTTACCTACCCGGCTAAGGATTTCTTTTTCCGCTTCTAAAATAAGCTCTTCGCATTTTTCTTTGGATGAGTCTTTAGCGGTAATTCTTAACGTCACTTCCCCTTCGGCTGCCAGCGGAGCAATTGTCGGATTCGTTTGATTGACAAGAAGATCTTCAATAACCGTTTCCAGTTCGGCTTCACCTATCCCGTAGAACCGAAGAACCTTGGAATCGATCCGTTCGTGCTTATCCAATTTATTCATGATCGATTCATAACCATAACTTAAAAACATCGGCTCCATTTCACTTGGCGGACCAGGTAGAAGCATATATGTAATCCCGGATTTGGACAAGACCATTCCCGGTGCCATGCCATGATCGTTGGCCAACACTTCACTGCCCTCCAAAACAAGGGCCTGCTTCTTGTTGTTTTCCGTCATCGGCCGGTCCCGTTTTTGGAAGTAAGCTTCAATGGATTGCAAAGCGTCATCATTAAAAACAAGCTTTTTCCCTATATGGCGAGCAATCGTTTCCTTCGTTAAATCATCTTTGGTAGGTCCGAGTCCACCTGTAAAGACAATCAAGTTCGCCCTTGATTCAGCGATTTCTATAGCTTGTTGTAAACGACGGTCGTTATCCCCGACTACAGTATGGTAAAAAACATTGATTCCCATTTCCGCAAACTGCTGCGATAAGAATCTTCCATTAGTGTTATTGATTTGTCCTAAAAGAAGCTCAGAGCCCACTGCAATGATTTCTGCATCCATCTTTTCAAAACCACCATTCGTTTTACTTGGAATCAACAAATACTTCTTTGTTTTTTATAAAATAATCCAAACCTGACCATATTGTAAAGATTAATGCAATCCATAATGCGATATTAGCAAATGGAAGTGAAATGAGGGCAAATGGAAGGTTATGCAGCAATAATGCTGAAATAGAAACAATTTGTGCCCATGTTTTAATTTTTCCAAGCTGGTTCGCTGCAACCACTTCCCCTGTACCCGCTAGTACCAAACGCAAACCGGTCACAGCAAATTCACGACTAATGATCACGATAGCAATCCAAGATTGGCCGTACATTAAATCCAGATCAACCAATACAATTAGGGCAGCCGAAACCAGAAGCTTATCAGCCAATGGATCTAAAAATTTCCCTAAATCAGTAATCATATTATATTTTCTGGCAAAATGGCCATCGATCCAATCAGTAGTAGAAGCGATGATAAAGAGGATGGCACCAGCTAAATGCGCCACTGGCAAACTGTATTCTCCCCAAGTCAGCGTCCCCCAAGAAAAAGGAACGAGCATGATGATTAAAAATACTGGTATTAAACAGATTCTTGCTACTGTAATCTTATTAGGCAGATTCAAAACTTTTACCTCCAAAATTTACGCCTGCCTTTATGGCAATGCGTTATAGATCTAAAATAATGCATATATGTATAATTTAATCTAAAAACCAATCTTATGCCAGGTGAGCAAATCCCGTCTTAATATTGTATAGAGAAAAAATAGTCATCTATAAGATGACTATTCGGCTTTCGTAAATTGTATCGTTACCAATTGCGTATTCACTTCAGTCGGTGAAATGGAATACTCCAGCTTCTCATCATTCACAAAAATTTCAGTTTCATACGCTCTGCCAATAGTGATGACAGCTTCTTTTTCATTGGTGAAATCAATTTCCTGGCTTTCATTATTGTCGATGGTGCCCTGGAAAAGTAATTTACCTTCACCATTTTTTATGCCTACCCATGGTGAACCTTTGGAAGTCACCTTTAATTTAAATGTATCCGTATTTTTCAATTCATACGTACTATTTTTACCGCTGGAACTGATGACTGCAAGCTTTTGCTCTTTCTTTTCATCTTTAACATCTGCTTCATCTTTATTCTTCGAATCAGATGAATCTGATTTTTCTTCATTCTGTTTCTTGTCGTCATTCTCTCCTTTTTCGGTAAACCCATCACTTTTATTGTAGCCCACAGCTTCGTTCTGTTTAGCGCCCTTTTTATCATCAATATCTGGCTTACTCATATAGTTCGATACCAGGACCCATATCAATACGGCCGCACCAATGACTAAAACGGCAGCCAGGATCTTAGGTAACATTTCTACAACCTTGGAATTCCCTGCCGGCATCGTTTTCCGGGATTGGACCCTTGAAAGCTGTTCTGGCAATTCCTCGCTATAGACTGAAGGCACTTCACTCTTATATTGTTCGAAAATCTCTTCTGAATCCAGCCCGACCGCTTCACAATATTGCTTTATGAATGCCCGTACATAGAACTTTCCAGGCATCATACTGTAATTACCCTCTTCAATGCCAATGAGGTAACGCTTTTGAATCTTCGTTAATTCCTGTAAATGTTCTAGGCTAAGCCCTTTGGCTTCCCTAGCTTCCTTTAATCGATTACCTAACTCAGTCAAATAAAACACCTGCCATTTTAAAAGTCAAAGGAGCCAAAATCGGACCCTGAAAACTGGTCTTTTTGGTCGACAACTTCATATGTTATTTCTTCATCTGGATTGTTTCGCAATTCAATAATATAATCAAAGTCTTCGAGAGTATACTCCGTATTTTGGACAAAAACATCCGGGTGTTCGATGACTTTAACCGCATCAAGCCTCATGATTTCGCGAATCAACTGCCAATGACGCTCATTTGCACGGCGTGTGGAAACAATTCCATCTAAAATGAACAAATTATCATTATTATATTCATCATCAATAAGCTGACTGCGAATAGTCTGCTTTAAAAGGGTCGATGACACAAACAACCATCTCTTATTAGCACATACACTCGAGGCTACGATAGATTCAGTTTTTCCGACACGTGGCATACCCCGTATCCCGATTAATTTATGACCTTCCTGTTTAAATAGCTCGGCCAAGAAATCGACAAGTAAGCCTAGTTCATCACGTACAAACCTAAAGGTGTTTTTCTCATCAGCATCGCGCTGAATATACCTTCCATGCCTGACAGCGAGACGGTCACGCAATTTAGGTTCCCTAAGCTTAATGACCTTTATCGTATCCATCGTATGGAGGATTGATTCGAATCTTTCAATGTTACGGCTATCTTTCGCCATCAAAAGTAAACCACGCCTGCCTTCATCGACTCCGTTAATAGTGATGATATTGATGGACAGCATACCCAGCAGGGATGAAATATCCCCTAATAAACCTGGACGGTTGACTTGAATTTCATATTCAAAATACCATTCTTTATTCTCCACGATAACACTCCTTAAGCCTAAAAGCTTTTACGGGCAAAACTTATCCATCGTAAATTTCAAGGTCTGCACCCATTAATTATTATTGTCTAGCTTCTATAATATAGCATTTCGTGATAAGTTAAAAGGAAAAAACCCTATAAAAAGTATTCATTTTTATATAGGGGGATAAATTGTGATCAATATCAATCCAAAGGCCCTGTTAAATAATAACAGGGCCTTTGGATTGATATTTTTTACCTTGTTCCATTGTTCTCGACTAACTTGACCATAACGCTTGCCATGGCATGTTTTTCTTGATCGCTTGCGACTGACCAAAGATCAGCAAGTACTTTCTCTTGTTCATTCTGGGGCTCAACTTGCTTCGCAAGGTAATCACCGATTTCGAAAGCCAAGTCGTTAACAGCACCATCTGACAAACCTTGTTGTTCACCTTGATTTAATCTGTCGCCTAAGAAATTTTTCCATTGATCCCAATTGTCTAGTACAGACATGTATGGTCACCCTTTCCTTTCAAAATAGTACATAGATATTTTGTGAAGGAACCAAAGAAATTATACATGTCTAAAAAAAAATCATGTGTACCATCCACCATTTACGCCTAGTATTTGTCCGGTGATATAAGATGACTTGTCAGAAAGCAAATAGTATACGGCCTCGGCGACTTCTTTTGAATTCCCCATCCTGCCCATTGGGATATCACCTTTGATGATTTCCAAATCTTCAGCACTGAAAGATTCGAGCATGGAAGTGGAAATCGCACCTGGGGCAACGGCATTCACCCGGATTCCATTAAGGGATACTTCTTTGCTGAGCGCCTTGATAAAAGCATTTTGACTGCCTTTGACCATGGAATATAATACTTCACAGGATGCACCCGTCTGCCCCCAAATCGATGTGACTGCAACAATAGCAGCCTGTTCTTGATACATCAGCTTCGGAAGCAGTTCCTTTGTTAATTGGAAAGGGCTCGTTACATGCAGCTGAACCATTTCATTTACGATTTTCTCATCCATGTCCGATATGAGCCCATAATAGCTATTGCCACTATTAAGGACGATTGCATGAAGGGCGAAAATATTTTCCGCCAATTTCTTGTAGCCGTCCGGTGTAGCCAGATCCGCTTGAACAGGAATAAGTTCGACTTGATGAGGCTTCAGTTCTTCAATTAGTTCAAAGATCGCTTCTTCATTGCTGTTATAATGTAGATAAAGTGAATAATTCTCCTCGGCGAGCTTTATAGCGATTTCCTTGCCGATTCCTCCGCTGGCTCCAGTAATAAGGGCAAAACGTTTCCCCACATTCCCGCCCCCTTTAATATTATTTAGGATGTACCTGACAGACAGTCATCCGTTCATCGGATATCAAATCCTTGGCAATCTCCCTGATATCTTCAATCGTTAGTTTTTCCAATACCGGTACCACATCGAACAAGTTCATATCATTGAATGCATACCTGGTGAATTGATTCGCTATATATTCCGGCGAATTCAGAGAACGAAGGAAAGAACCGATTTTTTTCTTGATCGTCCTTTGCAGGCTTTCTTCATTCAAGCCGGTTCCGGCTTTTGATTTTTGCAGGATACTAAATAAAGACTCCGTCAACTCATCAGGTTTTGCACTGTCCCCGCCAATTAACGCAAACCCAAAACCTTGCTCCTGAGTATAATCATAAGAGAAGCTTTGATCGATCAACCCTTTCTCGTATAGCTCCTCATGCAATGGTGAACTTTTGCCAAACAGCATTTCCAAATAAATATTGGTTGCCAATTCCCTTTTCAAAAGCTGTAAACCGGATTGATGGACATTGATGGCCTTGATGCCCAGCATTACTTTTGGTGTATGGACATTCATTTTTAAGATTTCTTTATCCTTGGCAACGGTTTCCGGCTCTTGATCAAATTTACGTTCCACCTCAGGCTGTTGGTTGTAGTCTTTATTATTTTGATTATCCCGAATCAGCTTCATGGTACTTTCGACATCTACCGGTCCTACAACGAATAGGAGCATGTTGCTTGGATGATAAAACGTATTATAACATTCATAAAGCATATCTTTCGTAATATCAGCAATGGATTCTACAGTACCAGCAATATCAATTTTCACTGGATGATGATGATACATGTTGGCTATCGTCCCGAAATACAGCCTCCAGTCTGAATTATCATCATACATATTGATTTCCTGCCCAATGATTCCTTTTTCCTTCTCTACCGTCTTTTCTGAAAAGTAAGGCTCCTGGACAAAGTCGATTAAGGTCGTTAGATTCGTATCGAAATCGGACGTGCTTGAAAATAAATAAGCTGTACGGGTGAAAGAAGTAAAAGCATTTGCAGAAGCTCCCTGTTTTGAGAATTGCTGAAAAACATCCCCATCTTCCTTTTCAAAAAGCTTATGTTCAAGAAAATGGGCAATCCCATCGGGTACTTTTGAGAATTCCGTTTGATTCAATGGCTTGAAATGGTTGTCGATTGAACCATAATTCGTCGTGAAAGTCGCAAATGATTTATTGAAGCCACTTTTCGGGAGAATATACACTTCGAGGCCATTATCCATTTTTTCGTGGAAAAGTTCTTCTTTCAATTGAGTGAATGCTATTTTTTCCATTACCCTTGCACCTCCGCTTCTGTTAGGAAATAAATCGTATCAAGCTGAATCTTTTGACCCACTGCAATGATTTCTTCCTTTGTCGTCCGCTCTGTTTTGGCAAACCACTCGTCGAGTGATATATCCTGCCCGGAAACCACATTATGATATAAAATTTCCACAAGTCCTCTCGAAACGTCAATGGTTTCAAGGAGCTGGTTCTTAACGACAGCCTTCGTCTGTGCCAGTTCTTCTTCGGAAAAGTTCCCTTGCTTCATTTCCTTCATTTGTGAATGAATGATTTCCAATGCCTGCTTGTAGTTGGCATTTTCAATGCCCGCCATGACCATTAAGAGACCTTTATGACTTTCGAGCCTTGAAGCTGCATAATAAGCAAGACTTGCTTTCTCCCTGACATTAATGAAAAGCTTCGAATGTGAAAAGCCGCCAAAAATCCCATTGAATAGCTGAAGAGCATAATAATCCGGATCACCGTATGCGACCTGGGTTCGATAACCGATATTCAATTTCCCTTGTTTCACATCCGAATTCTCAATGATTTCTTTTTCCTTTTCCACTTCGTTACCCGTAATCCTTGTCAAACTCACCGGCACTCGTTCTTTTAGTGACACATACTTGTCAGCTAGAGCCCCCACTTCTGATTCATCGATATCACCGATCACATATAAATCGATTTCATCCTCAGTCAGCATTTTTTTATAATAAGCGAAAAGTGACTCAGGGGTTATCGTTTCCAAGTCTTGCAGATTACCGCTCGCTTCTAAAGCATATGGTTCGTTTTTGCACATTTCCTCTACAAGCCTTGTTGCTGAATAACGCATTTTATCATCGGAAATGGATTGAATCCGCTGTTTTAAAGAACGGATTTCATTGGAAACCGTTTTAGGGTCAAAGGCTTCGCCATTCTTCTTCGGATTAAAGATCACCTCTGATAATAATCCAAAAGCCTTTTCGAGAAGCGGCGTTGAATCACTAAGGAATTTTTCATTGACGATATCGATTGTAAAACTTATGATTTGATATTCACCTTTTTTAACGACATCGACATAAAACCCTGCCCCGTATAAATCATCAAGATAAGAACGAAGCTCGGGTGTTGTAGGATATTTACTTGTATTGCTTTGTAACACATATGGCAGCAATGCACGATATGTAACGTCCTCTTTTGTAAGCGGGGCTTTCATCTTCAGCACGAGAGTATTCGTTTTATATTTATCCGTACGGACCACGTGAAGCTTGTAGCCGCTTTTTTCCGTAATTGTATCGGAAGCAATTGACATGAATAATCCTCCTCATTATATAAATCACCTTTATTAGCTTATTGTTTGTAGATCGGAACCCTTTTAAACATCTACTTAAAATATACATGTGAAAGGAAAAATCATGCAAGTTACAGCTACTTTTTTTGTTTTATCAGCCCGATCTTCTGCTTATACAAAAGGAAAAACCGGCCAGCACAGTTTGCTGACCGGTTAAATAGCTTATCTTTTCCCTTTGATGTATGGCTGTCCGGATGCTTTCGGAGCATCTGCACGTCCAATGAAACCTGTTAGTGCAATGATCGTCAGAACATAAGGAGCGATCAAGAGATAAACCGATGGAATATCCTTAAAGAAAGGAAGGCTCGATCCAACGATACTTAAACTTTGAGCCAATCCAAAGAATAACGCTGCACCCATCGCCCCGATTGGGTGCCACTTACCGAAGATCATAGCGGCAATGGCCATGAATCCTTGACCATTGATTGTCGCATGGTTGAATTCATTCGAAAAGATGGTAGCATAAATCGCTCCCCCTATACCACCAAAAGCACCGGATAATAACACGGCGGCGTATCTGATTTTCGTAACATTGACACCCATCGTGTCAGCAGCCATGGGATGCTCCCCCACTGCACGGATCCTTAAACCAAATGGTGTTTTATATAGAACATACCAAACGACAAAAGATATTAGAATCGCTATATATACGATATAATAACCATTTGAGAAAAAGATAGGTCCTATAAATGGAATATCACTTAATATCGGAACATCAATCCTAGGGAATGTTTCTGTGATTCTATCAGTTTGACCTTTGTCAAAAATCAGTTTCACCAAAAACATGGTAAGACCTACTGCCAGCAAGTTGATGGCGACCCCACTAACCGTTTGGTCCGCCCTGAACGTAATGCATGCCACAGCGTGTAGAATGGAAAATAGCAAGCCAGCAATCATTGCGGCTAAGACAGCAAGCCATGGGGTCCATTCTCCAAAAACATCAGCAAGCATTAAGTTGAAAACAATCCCTGTAAATGCACCAATGACCATTAATCCTTCTAAACCGATGTTTATGACACCTGCTCGTTCAGAAAACACTCCTCCGAGTGAAGTAAAAATAAGTGGAGCAGCTAAAGCAATCATAGATGGAATAATAATTTGTAATACTTGGTAAAAGTCCACTTATTTCACCCCTTTCTTAAATCGAGCGGAAATCCAACGAATAAAATAACTGGATGCGACGAAGAAAATAATCAATGCAATGACAATATCTACAATTTCACTTGGTATGCCGGTTTCTAGCGGCATATTTAAGGCCCCTGCTTTTAGTCCGCCAAATAATAAGGCAGCTAGAACAACTCCTATAGCTGTATTCGCTCCTAGTAAGGCCACTGCAATCCCGTCAAAGCCCATACCTGTGAATCCACCTTTGACAGCTGCATAACCAAAAGTTCCAAGACCTTCCATCGCACCAGCAAGCCCTGCAAATGCACCGGAAATAACCATTGAAAGTATGATGTTCTTATTTACACTCATCCCTGCATATTCGGATGCATGCTGATTGAAACCTACCGCTTTCAGTTCAAAGCCCGTTTTTGTCCTTTCAAGAATGAACCACATGATGATGACGCAAATAATCGCTACCACTATTCCCCAATGCATTCGTGAAAAATCGGTTATGCTTTCAAAAAAAGGAGACCTTAGTGATGCTGTATCTGCAATTCTTTCTGTTTTATCCAGCTTGTCAGTCATTACATTCCGAATTAAATAATTCGTTACATATAAAGCTGTATAATTCAACATGATTGAAACGATTACTTCATGTACACGGAACTTCGCTTTTAAATAACCGGGAATAAATGCCCACAAGGCGCCAGCAGCTGCCCCAGCCATGATCGCCAACGGTAAATGGATGATCCTAGGAAGATCAAAAGCGATTCCGACCCAAACTGCCGCCAGCCAGCCAACAATTAATTGCCCTTCGACACCGATATTGAATAGGCCCGTACGAAAAGCAAAAGCTACTGCCAAACCAGCGAGGATGTAAGGAATGATTGTCCTGACGGATTCCCCTACGTAATAAGAATCCCCAATAATTCCATTTATCATGGAGCCATAGCCGGCAACTGGGTCATAGCCGCTTACTAACATGATTATGGCCCCAACGACTAAGCCGAGAATAACTGCTATTAACGGACTAGTTAATTTAGATAAATACTTAGACATTTTGTTTCCCACCTGCTTCCGTCCGTTTACTGCCTGCCATAAGAAGGCCAAGCTCCTGTTCAGTCGTTTCTTTCGGATCGACAATTGCGACGATTTCCCCTTCATATATAACGGCAATTTTATCGCTCAGATTCATGATTTCTTCCAATTCAAATGATATGAGGAGTACGGCTTTTCCTGCATCCCGCTGTTCGATTAGCCGTTTATGGATAAATTCAATCGCTCCTACATCAAGCCCGCGTGTAGGCTGTGCAGCAATCAATAAATCCGGGTTTCTATCAACTTCACGACCGATTATTGCTTTTTGCTGGTTCCCCCCAGAAAGGGCCCTTGCTGGGGTATATTCACTCGGAGTACGAACATCGTAACTTTTAATCAATGAACGGGCTTTTTCAAATATTTTCTTTGAATTCAAGATACCAGCTTTTGAGAAAGGCTTTTGATAGTAGGTTTGCAAGACAATATTTTCCCCTATGCTGTAATCAAGAACCAAACCATGCTTATGCCTGTCTTCTGGAATATGGCCGACGCCTGCTTCAGTGATTTTACGCGGCTTCAGATTCCTGATTTCTTTTCCATTTAGTTTTATGGAACCTGCCGTTGTCTTCCTTAGGCCAGCCAATGCTTCAATTAATTCGGATTGACCATTTCCATCAACTCCGGCAATTCCGACAATTTCTCCTGCATGGACAGTTAAATCCAAGTTCCGAACGGCTGAAACCCCCCGGGAATCCTTTACTTCTAGTCCGCTAACATCGAGAACAACATCAGAAGGGGAAGCTGCCGTTTTTTCCGTTTTAAAAAGAACTTCCCTACCGACCATTAAACTGGCCAATTCGTTAGGATTCGTTTCGTTGACATTCACCGTGCCAATTCCTTGTCCTTTGCGTATAACCGTTACCCGGTCACAAACTTCCATGATTTCCTTAAGTTTGTGTGTAATTAATATGATAGATTTCCCCTCTTTGATAAGGGCTTTCATGATATTAATCAATTCCTTGATTTCTTGAGGAGTCAGTACAGCGGTCGGTTCATCAAAAATCAATATCTCCGCACCACGGTAAAGCGTCTTAAGAATTTCGACCCGTTGCTGCATCCCTATCGAAATGTCGGCAATTTTTGCATTGGGGTCAACACGAAGCTGATATTGTTCTGATAGTTTCCTAACTTCCTCACTCGCTTCCTTTAAATCAATCTTCCCCGCTTTTGATGGTTCTTTTCCTAAAATTATATTTTCCGTTACTGTAAAAGGGTCAACGAGCATAAAATGCTGATGGACCATTCCAATCCCCAAATCATTGGCAATGTTTGGACTGGTAATCTTGACTGGCTTACCTTTCACACGAATTTCTCCCTGCTCAGGCTGGTATAAGCCGAATAAAACATTCATCAAAGTGGATTTACCCGCGCCATTCTCACCTAATAATGCGTGAATCTCCCCTTTTTCAACCTGAAGGGTAACGTTATCATTTGCGACGATGCCTGGGAATTCCTTACGGATATTGAGCATCTCAATTACATATTCCACGTATTATCAACTCCTAAAATGAGTGTAAGTATCTTATTTATTAAATGGATGATCCTACCATATTGATTTTTTTAAAAAACCAAATGAAAAACTACGATCCTATCATAATTTTTCATTCGATATTTTACAGTTTCCAGGAGCAATTGGGGAAAAGAAAGAATAGAGGGCATTTTTGCCTCCCTATTCTTCCATTTATTACAGCTTATAAACCAAGTTTTTCGAATTCTTTATCCGTACCTGGAACTACGAATTCACCTGATTTAATTTTTTTTGTCCATTCATCGACCGCTTTTAAAGATTCTTCAGTTACGTTATCTTTTGTATCAGAAATGCCTACACCATTTTCTTCAATACCGTACTCAATTACTTTTCCACCTGGGAAGTTTCCTTCTTTTGCTTTGGCAGAAAGGTCTTTAACTGCAATATCAACACGTTTTATCATAGAAGTTAAAGTAACGTTGTCGTCTGTTCCAGGAACAGCTCCTAATTTAGCTTGGTCACTATCTACACCGATAACATAGATTTCCCTTTTAGGATTTTTTTGCTTTTGCTCGACAGCTTCAGTAAATACACCTTTTCCAGTTCCGCCAGCAGCATGATAAATGATATCGATGCCTGAAGAATACATGGATCCTGCAGTTGATTTACCGATGTCAGCTTTATTGAAATCTCCGGCATATTTAACTTCCACTTTCGCATCCGGATTTACGGATAAAACACCAGCCTTAAAGCCAACTTCGAATTTCTTGATTAATTCAGATTCAACTCCGCCGATAAAACCGACCTTATTTGTTTTCGTTTGCAATCCGGCAATTACACCTACAAGGAATGATCCTTGCTGCTCTTTAAAATTAATGCTGGCAACATTCTTTTTATCAACAACTGTATCAACGATAGCAAAGTTTGAATCTGGACGCTGGTCAGCCACTTCACCGACAGCTTCAGCTAAAAGAAAACCGATACCATAAATAAGTTTGTAATCTTCACGTACAAGCGTATTCAAGTTTTTAGCGTAGTCGGCATCAGATTTGGATTGCAGGTAGTTATAGCCATCTTTACCTTTTTCCAAACCATTGTCCTTACCGAATTCCTGAATTCCTTTCCAAGCGGATTGGTTGAACGACTCGTCATCCACGCCGCCAGTATCAGTTACCATGGCAACCGTGAAGTTATCTTTCTTGTCTTTCCCATTTGAAGATTCTTTATCATCCTTCTCTGAATTACCACATGCTCCCAATAGCGTACCTGTTGCAAGAACAAGTGAAAGAGCTAGGCCTAATTTGCGCTTTTTCAAATTTTATCCCCCTAATATACATAGTTTTTTGAGCAGAAATGTTCTGAAAAGTCATTCATGTTGGCGTTTTCACATCTCGTTATTTTTTTTTGCATACGTTTGATCAATTTTTACGGAATCGAAACAAACGCTTGCACCCGTATGCCGAGTTAAGGGCTATACACGTTTACGAAGGACATGAAAACTGAACATATTGGCTTTAAAGTAGTTAACAGAATACAGGATAGGCTGGTCCCAATCATCCAGATGCATCTGCTTTAGAACGAGTAGTGCGGCTTCTGGCGAACATTTAAGGATAGGAGAAACTTTCTCATGATATCCAATAGGCTCGATCTCTGCTACGGCATGCGTAATTTTTCGATTCGCATCTCTTTCCAAAATATCAAAAAGAGACTCATCATTACGGTCAAAATTTTCTGATAGTATTGATTCAGGAATTTTGTCAACACAGTAGACAACTGGTTCGCCATTCGCTGTCCTTACACGTTCGATGATGACGATGCGTTCATCTGGTGAACAAGAAAACCTGTGTACATCCTCTTCTGTAGGTTCTTGGGCCGTAGAGCTTAAGAAAATCGTACCCGGCTTCATTCCTGCCTCTTCAATCATGTTCGTGACACTTTTTAATTGCTCGATACCTGAAGTGAAGCGAGGTTTTGGATTGACAAAGGTCCCAACTCCATGGCGGCGAATGATAACGTTTTCTTCTTCTAAAATTCGCAGCGCTTCTCGAAGTGTCGCCCTACTCACTCCCAATTTTTTTGCAAGATCGAATTCTGAAGGGAATTTTTCATTTTCCTGATAGACTCCTGCTTCAATATCCTGCTTCAGGTAATCAATGACCTGCAAATATAAATGTCGACTATCTGATTTTATTGACATACAGTTTCCCCCAGCTAATTTCTTAAGACATCAGACCTCTGATGTTGAATCATTCCTACTAATCGAAAATAATATAACATTTTTTTAGATATAAATAAATAGTGTTTTACTATTTACTTTAAAAGAATTTAGGAGAAATTACCCTCCTCTGTGTCTTTCAATCTAGGAATAGCCGCGGAATTAGTACGATTATTCTCCTAAATCAGATAAATTTTTTTTTGAAAATGCAAGATGAATCCAGCCAGCTTTCTTTTCAAGGCACCATTTTCCTGTATAATAAGATTTATCTTCTTTGAAGGGATGTACACATGATGTTAAAGATTACAGAATACACGATTGAAAAATTGAATGATCCATTCGGAATTTTATCCGGGGAGCGTTACGAGTTGTTCTTGGATATTGAAGTGCCGGAAGAGGATGAGCTCTTTTCGGAAAATGGTTTATATATCCGGGTGCTTTTTGTAGTGGAAGAACAAATAGGCAAGCTGATTAAATATGATATTTTTGAAAAAGGGAACGAAGGCGCACTCGAATTCGATTTAGAGGAAGATGAAGAAGCGATGATTACCGACTTCTGTCTTAAACATTTAGAAGAGGCGATGAATAATTAAAAAACCGGGCAGCCGCCCGGTTTTTTTTCTATGATAAATGCGCTTCATCCTGTTCATCTTTAGTGACTAATACATTTCGTGGCTTACTGCCTTCATATGGACCGACAATTCCCCTCGCTTCCATTTCATCAATCAATCTTGCTGCCCGCGTGTAGCCAATCCGGAAACGGCGCTGCAGCATGGAAACGGATGCGGTCTGCATTTCTATGATCAAGGACACGGCATCCCCGTATAAACTATCTTCGACTTCACCATTTGAAGTTTCTGCAATTTCATCCGGTATCATCTCTTCGTTATATTGGGCTTTTTGCTGTGAAATGACATATGTGACAACTTCCTCGACTTCATTGTCGGATAAAAAGGCCCCTTGGACGCGAACGGGTTTAGAAGCTCCTGCAGGGAGGAAGAGCATGTCACCCCGTCCTAATAGTTTTTCGGCTCCTCCCATGTCCAGGATCGTTCTCGAATCGGTCATTGATGAAACACTAAAAGCAATCCGAGATGGGATGTTCGCTTTAATGACCCCTGTAATAACATCGACGGAAGGCCGCTGAGTGGCTATTATCAAATGGATGCCAGCAGCCCGTGCCATTTGCGCAAGTCGTGTTATGGCATCCTCAACATCATTTGAGGCGACCATCATCAAATCTGCCAGCTCATCGACAATGACTACGATATAGGGCAGGAGCGGTTGCTTGGCATCTTCTTCAATGTTATATCTGTTAATATAATCGTTGTAACCTTCAATATTACGCGTACCAGAATGAGAAAATAGCTCGTAGCGCCTTTCCATTTCACTGACTACTTTTTGCAAGGCCTGTGCAGCTTTCTTTGGATTTGTCACTACAGGTGCGAGTAAGTGGGGAATTCCATTATAGACATTAAGCTCGACCATTTTTGGATCGATCATCATCATTTTCACTTCATGCGGTTTTGCCCTCATCAAGATACTCGTGATAATTCCGTTGATACAAACGGATTTTCCGCTGCCTGTAGCTCCAGCTACTAGTAAATGCGGCATTTTATTGAGCTCCGCCTTAACCGCTTCACCAGAAATATTCCGCCCTAGGCCTATTTGCAGTTTTGCGTCAGGCTTGTCAACTTCTTTGGCCTCCAACACTTCCCTTAATGACACCATCGCCACTTCTGAGTTAGGAACTTCAATTCCTATAGCCGATTTACCGGGTATCGGCGCTTCGATCCTAATATCCTTTGCGGCCAGTGCAAGGGCTAAGTCATCGGAAAGGCTGACAATCTTACTTACCTTCACCCCTACATCTGGATGCACTTCATATTTGGTTACGGCTGGTCCTAAATGCACTTGAGTGACCCTCGCTTTTACTCCAAAGCTATGAAATGTGCGTTCAAGCTTTGCCGCATTTTCATGGATCAATTGGTACTCTCCGCTTTGGTCCGTTTTTTTGGGCTGTAATAATAATGAAAGCGGCGGTAAAAGATATTCTTTATTTTCCACTTCAGTAAAATTCATAGCCGGAGCGGCATCATCCTGCTCTTCTGCACTTTCAGCTGCAGGTTCCGTCGCAACGGGAATTACTTCGGTTTCGTCGCTATAGGCTTTATCAGCAAAGCTGGAAATGATCCGTTCCGTCGCCACTTGCTGTGTTTCCTCTTCTTGATGAAGGGGCTGATCCGTTTCTTCCTCCGAATCTTTTTCTCGTTTCTTCTTTTTAACGGGATTTTTTTTCTTTTCTTTTTTGTCTTCATTCCACGTTTTCATATCATCCCTGAATTCAGACCATTGCTTAGTGAAAAAACCGCCAAGACCCATGAAAAACTTCCCGAGGGTTTCACCTAAAGTTTTCCCGGTCAATAGTACAGCACCTACAATGATAAAAAGGAATGAAATGATTTTCGATCCAGCTTCGTCGAATAAAAAGTATGAGGAAGCAAATAATATCGCTCCAATCATACCGCCCCCGAGGTCCTTTGTGCTGGCCTTGCCGGTCACTTCCATCCAAAATAGTTCCCATGTATTCGAAATGACGCTGGGCTTCGTAAACGGGCCTCCATCTGCAAGCATGTTAAACAGCGTCACATGACTTAGTAAGAGCATGCTCGCGACAAGGAAGTACAACCCGATGAATTGCCGTTTTAACAGGTAAGGGACCTCCCTCCTTATCATCAAATAAAACCCTGCTGCAATCGCTCCCAACAAAAAGAGGATATACCATTCCCCCATGAAGAAGCGGATTAAAAAGACCGTCCCATTTCCAACTGCTCCTAGCTTGGCAATGGCAATGATGGCTAACCCTATTAAAGTAAGGCCGATCAATTCATATTTAAGCGTTAGTTTTAACTTCTCTGTGCTTTTCTTTTTTCTGCGTTTCTTTTTTGCCATAATATCACCTGATTCTTCATGAAACTATTCTAACTTTCCTATTCAACATCACAACATGATTTCCCTTCACGAAACAAACGTTCGCTTTCCGATTATACCAAAAAAATATGTCCCTGTCCTTGATATATGTACCATTTCTTCTTAAGGCTGACAATTTGCCAGTATAATGAATAAAGCAGCCAAGCGGCTGCTGATTATCATTATAGTATATCATAATTTACCTCAGTTAGTCGTTTTTACTAGGTATTCATATGTTCGAACACATTGATGACAGCTCCCGGCTGAATGTGTACATTCATATAATCTTCAGGCTCCGTGCTCACAATTCGATCAATGCGAAAAGTGCGTCCACCGTCATATTCAACCATAACATGTACACCATTATAAATCATTTCTATTAAGTTTGCCGTCTTCTCATGGTGATGTGGGAAAATGACATCATCAGGAACGATTGTATAAAGCGTCATTGCAGAAGCCCCTTCTCTTCCCCGGCTATTTTTGGCCTTCTTTCTTCCATGAAGCTATTTAGTTTTCTCATGGCCTGGCCCACTCCTCCTACATCATCAATCATACCTATTTCAACTGCCTCGGCCCCGATTACATTCGTGCCTATATCACGGGTTAAATTTCCTTTAGCAAACATTAAATCCTTAAAACTTTCTTCCGTAACATTGGAGTGCCGCGTAACAAACTTAATGACTCTTTCCTGCATTTTATCCAAGTATTCAAAGGTTTGAGGCACGCCAATGACTAGACCTGTCAAACGAATGGGATGAATCGTCATCGTTGCTGTCTCTGCTATATAGGAATGGTCACACGAAACTGCAATCGGTACCCCGATTGAATGACCGCCCCCAAGGACAATCGAGACGGACGGCTTGGACAGTGACGCTAGCATTTCTGCGATGGCTAGTCCCGCTTCGACATCTCCTCCCACTGTATTTAAAATGACAAGCAGCCCCTCAATATTGGGATTTTGTTCAATTGCCACAATTTGTGGAATAACATGTTCATATTTGGTCGTTTTATTTTGAGGCGGCAGCTGCATATGTCCTTCAATTTGTCCAATTATCGTCAAGCAATGGATTTTTGAGTCCTGAGATAGTTGCGGGACATTAGTAGCCCCCAGCTGCTGGATCTTTTCGACTAAAGTTGAATTCTTACCTTCCTGCCGGCCTTCATTTTCATTTGGTAATGGTGCATTATCCACTATGCCAACCCCTTTCTTCTAAGCCTATAGCTTTATTATGTCTCGAGTCTCGGACTTCATTCTTCAAGTTATAAGAGGTTTGAATCGAAAAAAAGAACCCCTGATTGCTCAAATCAGGGATCCTTTACTTAATATTCCATGATGATTGGTAAAATCATTGGACGGCGTTTCGTTTTTTCATAGAAGAATTGGTTTAATGCATCACGCATTTCCTGCTTCAACGTGGACCAATCGAAGGGTTGGCGCGAGCCATTTTTTTTCACGATTTCGCTTACTATTTCAGTTGCTTCCCCAATCATTTTTTCTGATTCGCGAACATAAACGAATCCCCTTGTAATGATTTCAGGTCCTGCTGCAATGCTTTTATCCTGACGGTTCAATGTGACAACTACAATCAATATGCCATCCTGGGATAACAAGCGCCGATCACGAAGAACGATATTACCCACATCTCCAACACCACTGCCATCTATCAAGATATTTCCTGCAGTAACTTTGCCGGATAGACCCATTTTATTGCCCTTTAGTTCGATGACATCACCCTTTTCGGCAATTATGATGTTTTCCCGTTTGATTCCCGCGGCAATCCCAACTTTTTGATGGGCATATAATTGGCGGTATTCCCCATGTACAGGGATAAAGAATTTTGGATTCATCAAATTGATCATCATTTTCAGTTCTTCCTGGCTGCCGTGCCCAGTTACGTGCACTTTATATTTATTAGCAGATACCACTTCCGCACCTACCCTGTACAGCAAATCGACGGTTTTTGATAAGATAAGTTCGCCGCCCTGTAGTGGTGATGCACTGATCAAAACTGTGTCTCCCTTTTTGATCGTTACCTGCTTATGAGTCTGTTTTGCCATTTTTTGAAGTGCTGCAATGGGCTCCCCCTGATGACCCGTCGATAACACGACGATTTCACGATCGTCATACTGGCTAATTTCATTAATTGGGATGATCAGCTCTTCTTCGACCTTCAAGTAGCCAAGATTCAAGGCTGTTTCATAAACACGTTGCAGACTTTTTCCTACAACTGCAACTTTCCTGCGACTTGCAGCCGCTGCATTGAAGACATGTTGAATCCGGTTGATGTTAGAAGCGAAGCACGCAACGATGATCCTTCCGGAGGCAGCATGGAAAGCCTCTGTAATATCTCTGGCCACAACTGCTTCTGATGGCGTATAACCTGGCCTCTCAGCACCCGTACTATCCGAAAGCAAGCAAAGGACACCTTCTTCACCTATACTAGCCATTTTACCGATTTCCGGTTTATAAAGACCGGTCGCCGCTTGGTCGAATTTGAAATCTCCTGTGTATACGATTGCACCTTCACGCGTGTGGATCACGATTCCGACAGAATCGGGGATGCTATGGTTAGTCCGGAAAAAAGACACGGCTGCTTGAGGGAAACTTAAAAGAGAATCGGAATCGATTTCAGTAAATGTTGCTCTGCCGTTAAAGCCATCTTCCTTTAATTTGGTCTTGATTAAAGCAAGTGTAAGCTTTGTTCCATAAACAGGTACCGGTAAGTATTTCAAAACATAAGCAAGCGCTCCCATATGGTCCTCATGACCATGTGTAATGAATATCCCCTGCACCCGTTCCTTATTATCCATCAAATATGATATATCAGGAATAACCGCATCGATTCCCAGCATTTCCTCTTCTGGTAGCATTAACCCTGCATCAAGAAGATAGATGTCCTCATTCACCTCAACGACATACATATTTTTACCAAGTTCCCCTTGTCCTCCAAGAGAAATGACTTTTATCCCATTATTTTTATCTTTACCCAATCGAATATCCTCCTTAAAAAATCCCGTTCATAATTTCCCAATGATTTCATTATAACTGATGTTCAAAAAACATGACAACACTTACCATTTTCAAAAGGGACTTTTTCTTTTATTCATAAATAAAAATTTTTCATGTATGTACTGGACATTCATCCCATGTACTATTCGAATGGTTTTATCCTCTTTCGATCGAATATTGGAGGAAATCGCAATATTCAACCAAAACACGGAAAATATATCCTATTTCAAATACATCTTTATGTAAAAACAAGCCAATCTTCAACGATCAGCTTGTTCCGTGTATTTTTATTTTTTTAATACCGAGGTTAAAGCAAGGCGCTCCTGCTCCGTCAATTGCACGATTGGAAGTCTGACCGATCCAACGTCAATTCCATATAACTGAAGAGCTGTTTTGACAGGTGCCGGGCTTGGCGCTGAAAACAAACCTTTAATAAGCGGTAACAGTTCCTGATGCAGCTGAGCCGCCTCTTTCAGGTTACCACTGATGAAAGCCTCCACTATTTTCTGCAACTCATTACCAGCAATATGTGAAGCAACCGAAACTACACCCACACCGCCAATCGCTAGTACAGGCAGTGTTAAAGCGTCGTCCCCACTATATAATGCAAAATCATCATCTGTTCCTGCTATGATTTGAGACATAGCGTTTAAATCCCCGCTTGCTTCCTTCACGGCTACGATATTAGAAATTTGTGAAAGACGGATGATCGTTTCCGGTTCAATGTTAACCGAAGCGCGCCCAGGGATATTATATAACATAACAGGGAGAGTGGTACTGGCCGCAATAGCTTTAAAATGCTGGTACAGACCTTCTTGATTCGTTTTACTATAATACGGGGCCACCAGCATAATCGCATCGGCGCCATTTTGTTCTGCTTTTTTTGTCAACTCAATGGAAGCATACGTATTGTTGCTTCCTGTACCCATAATGATGGGCACACGTTTTTCAACCACCTTAGAAACATGACGCAATAATGCGATTTTCTCCTCCGAAGATAAAGTTGGAGATTCCCCTGTTGTTCCCGAAAGCACAAGAGAATCCGTTCCATTCGTCAATAAGTAATTAACCAACTTAGTCGTTTTTTGAAAATCTACATTTCCCTTGCTATCGAAAGGGGTGACCATTGCGGTTGATACTCTACCAAATATCATCATCTAACACCTCTTTATTTTTTAAAACCTTTATTTATTGAAAAACCATGATTAACGGACTTCATGCAGTTGAAATGCATCGTGCAGTGAATTAACAGCTTCAATTAAATCTTCTTCTTTTACGAGTGCCCAAATAGTCGTATGGCTGTCCGCAGACTGAAGAATGGCAATTTCCTTCTCGGATAGCGCTGTGACAATCTTCGCTGCAACGCCTGGCACTCCGTTGATGCCTGCACCGACTACGGAAACTTTGGCACAATTTCGTTCAATGACCGGTTCATGACCAAGCTCGGCCAAAATCGCGAGGGCTAGTTCTGTCATCTCTTCCGAAACCGTATAAACCACGCCATTTGGATAAATATTTATAAAATCCACTGAAATGGAGGCATTGGCCATTGCTTTAAAAACTTCTGCCTGTAGATTGTATTGATCTTTTTTCGCACGTACTTTGATTTGAGTGATTTTTGGAACATGGGCAATCCCAGTTACAAGCCTCTCACGTATGTCACTACCTTGGCTTTCCTTGTTCACACTTGTAACAAGTGTCCCCAAACCTTCGCTGTATGTTGACCTTATCCGAATCGGGACTTTGGCCTGCATGGCAATTTCAACAGCTCGCGGATGAATCACTTTCGCCCCTTGATATGCCATATTGCAAACTTCCGTATATGAAACGATTGATAATGGACGAGCTTGATCGGCAATACGTGGATCTGCCGTCATGATTCCTTCCACATCCGTAAAAATATCGACCCGCTCAGCTTGCAAAGCCGCACCTAATGCAGCTGCTGAAGTGTCACTTCCACCACGACCAATAGTCGTGATATCCCCATTTTTTGCCGCTCCCTGGAATCCTGCTACAACGACAACATCCCTTACTTCCAGTTCTTTCATGAGACGGTCACATTTCATTTCAATTATTTTCGCACTGGAATAGTCGGAATTCGTCAAGAACCCCGCTTGAGCTCCAGTATAGGCGACGGCTTCAATACCGTGTTCCAACAGCATGTTCGTAAATAAGACAGAAGATATCGTTTCCCCTACTGACATAAGTAAATCCTGTTCTCGTTTTGAAAGGTTGGCTTTTGCTCCATTTACTAAAGAAAGTAAGGTATCCGTTGCATAAGGATCGCCTTTTCTTCCCATTGCTGAAACCACAACCACCACTTTATACCCTTCTTTGAGTGCCTTTTCAATATGCCCTTTTGCAAATGAACGGCTTTCCTCATCACGGACAGATGTTCCTCCGTATTTCTGGACGATAATTTTCATAATATGCACCCCAAATATAAGCCAGCTTCCCGATTAGGGAAGCTGACAAAAGCTCTCTATCCTATTGAAAATTATTTTTCAAATTCATTAAGAATAAATTATTCCTTAACTGTAACCAAACCTAATTTCAAAAGGCTTTCAGCAATTTGAACAGAATTCCAAGCTGCTCCTTTTAATAGATTATCGGAAACCACCCATAAATGGAAGCCTTTATCTTCATCCAAATCTTTGCGGATCCGACCGACGAATACATCATTCTTGCCGACGGATGAAGCAGGCGTTGGGTAAATTTGTTGTTCCGGTTCATCTTCTAACACTATTCCAGGTGCCATCCGCATTAAATCTTTGATTTGGGACGCCGCTACGCCTTCTTTTTCAACTTCAATATAAACAGATTCTGAATGACCTGTTACAACAGGAAGCCTTACGCATGTTGCAGCTACTGGAAGGTCATGCATATGCATGATTTTCTTTGTTTCATTGATCATTTTCATCTCTTCGAATGTGTACCCATTATCTTGGAATTTATCGATTTGAGGAATGACGTTAAAAGCGATTTGATAATGCTTTTCGTCCCCTTTTACCG
The DNA here is from genome assembly GCF_050274955.1 of Peribacillus sp. NPDC006672. Classification (NCBI taxonomy): domain Bacteria; kingdom Bacillati; phylum Bacillota; class Bacilli; order Caryophanales; family Bacillaceae; genus Peribacillus; species Peribacillus sp. NPDC006672. The sequence goes on along the minus strand of NZ_JBNNOR010000008.1, from coordinate 159,251 downwards.
GTAAAATTTTCGGATCTATTTCTTTTTCATCAAGCAAGTCTCGAGCTTGTTCTTTTAATTCATTTATCGCTGCAGCCCCTGCACCCGAAACAGCCTGATAGGTAGAGACGACAACTTTTGATAATCCGTATGTTTGGCGGATAGGTTCTAATGCCACAACCATTTGGATAGTTGAACAATTCGGGTTCGCAATGATCCCATTATGCTGTTTCAAGTCTTCTTCGTTTACTTCAGGCACGACTAGCGGCACATTTTCATCCATGCGGAATGCGCTGGTGTTATCCACTACTATTGCTCCGCGTTTCACTGCTTCTGGAGCCAATTCCCTAGACACGCTTCCTCCAGCACTGAATAAAGCGATATCGATGCCTTCAAAGCTTTCAGGTTTTGCTTCCTGCACTTCGATTTCTTCGCCCTTAAATCTAAGTTTGATTCCAGCGGAACGAGCAGATGATAAAAAGATGATTTTCTTAATCGGTAAGTCTCTTTGTTCGAGTGTTGAAATCATTTGTTGTCCTACTGCTCCAGTTGCTCCCACAACTGCAATACGCAATCCCTGTGTCTCAGTCATTTATACATACTCCTTTTCTATCTCTTAAAATTAGTTAATAGTTGGATTTACTCTTCTTGTTCAGAATATCATTTATTTTATCACATTAACATTCCAAAGGGTCGGACTTTAACAAAATATTCTGGTAGTGGAGTGGTTTTTTATAACTTCACCCTACAAAGTTATGCATATATGTCAGTCATTAGAAAGCGGGAGCGTGCCTGAAGACTTGTTTTAGTCTAAATCATCCTTGAACCTTTCGACGATGACCGGTTGAATCTGTTCCCTTTCCAGTGCCGCAACGATCGTATCCCTTAACATGCTCATCCTGGCAACCATGGAACTTGGTTTTCCCATTGGATTATCCTGGCCATATGGAACAAAATAAATATCTTTTGCTGCCATCAGCCTCATTAGATTGACACCATTTAACCCAAGTGCATCATTCGTTGATATAGCGACCACAACTGGACGGTGATTTCTCATCGTCGCTTTTGCAGCCATAAGTACAGGCGAATCGGTAAGAGCATTTGCCATTTTACTCATTGAGTTACCCGTTAAAGGAGCGATCACCATGCAATCAAGTGGCAATTTAGGCCCTAATGGCTCTGCTTTGACGATTGTATCAACGACATGATTCCCCGTCAATTTTTCAATCCTTTCGATCCAGTCCTCGCCCTTTCCAAAACGGGTTTCCGTGTTCTGGACAGTAGATGTTACGATTGGAATGACTTCTGCCCCTTCGTTTACAAGTTTTTCTATTTCAGGAAATACTTCATCATATGTGCAATGTGATCCTGTTAATCCGAAACCGATCCGTTTCCCTTGGAGACTCATAGTTTTTTCCCCTTCCTTTTCATGAACTCGCCTTGAATCAATAGTCCCAGTGCATTTGCTAATATCTGACCAGCTGTTTTCGGGGCAACTATACCCGGTAGGCTCGGTGCCAACAGCGCTTTAATTCCCCTTTTTTCAGCGTAACGAAAATCCGTCCCCCCTGGTTTTGAAGCAAGGTCGATGATTAATGTATGAACGGGCATATTAGATATAACTCTTGCGGTAATTATCGGAAAAGGAATCGTATTGATACATATATCAACATTTTTCATTTCTGCAGCAAGATCATTTAAATGAAAAGGGGTTAGTGCCATTTCACTGATCCTCGCAATATCTTCGGTTTTTCTTGCCCCCACCTTGACTTTTGCTCCAAGGGCCTGGAATGACCGGGCTACACTCATACCGACCCTTCCCAGTCCAAGAACGGCTACATTCGATCCATGGATAGTAAAATCCGTATGTTGAATGGCCATCATGATCGCACCCTCTACAGTGGGAATGGAATTATAAATAGCCACATCATCACGTTCGAACAATAGCACGAGTCTGCGATCCGCTTTCTTAAATATCCCATTGAGGTAATCGTTACTGATTCCTGCATAAAAAGTGCAATGTGCAGGAGTCTTTTTTATCATTTCTTCAGTCAAAACAACCTCTTCACTGGAAAAGATCGTTTCCACTTTTCCATCTGAATCCGTGCCCCGGACAGGTAAAATAACTGAATCAAGTTCCTTGAAATTTATATCTTTCATTTTTTCCTTAACCGCACCGGTAAAAGCATGGTCGAGCTGTTCAAACCCTACCAATAATAGCTTCGCATCAAGCTCCGTCAGTTTACGGACAACTTCAAGCTGACGCGCATCTCCACCAATTACAGCGATTTGCATGCCTGTGAGCATTAAAACCGTCACCTTCTTTATATAAAAGATCCTAAACATTCCTCGCCTCATGATAAACTTCTCTCAAGAAGCAATTCGGTTTTTGCTACATTCTCTAGTTACCCTGCCATCTTATGTTTTCACTTAAAAAACGGTGATAAGAAAAGAAAAAACGCCTTAGCCATTGCCAGCTGAGGCGTTTTAACTATATCCAGACATTCCAAGGAGAATGGTGTGTGAGGTCTTCACCCGTCCATTTGTTCTCCATCTTTAAGTGATAGTCCTTCCTGAAAATCAATGATGACCATATCCGTGCCTATTTTTTTTATATGTTCCCATCGCACTCTTATTTCACTGCCATTCCTTAAGAGGCCGAACCATTTGACAGAAGGGATGATCAACGTGGTAATTTGTCCAGTTTCATCTATTTCCAAATCCGTCTGACCAAGGATTCCCAATCTTTCCGCTCTATTCACATCGACTATTTCCTTACCGCTCAGTTCGCTCAGTCTCAATTATAGCTCCCCCTTTTTCACCTTCTATTCAATCTATATCCGAAAAAGGGAAACTTAGAAGCATTTATCCAAATATTGTCCATAACACCGGCCCTTCCATAAGCCTTATTATAAAAAAAGCCTGACCTCCCATTAATACAAGGAAGGTGCAGGCTTGTTCGTTTTTATTTGTCCCAGTTTTCCAGCGGGCTCACTAATGACAAGGAATGTTCCGTAAAGATCTGGTTTGCCAGTTCATTGACGGTATCCTCTGTCACCCCGTCAATTTTGATGATAATATCATCAAGGGAACGGTGCTCACCCAACATAAGTTCATTTTTTCCGTTTCGGCTCATCCGGCTATTCGTGCTTTCAAGGCTAAGCATCAAGCTTCCTTTAAGCTGTTCTTTACTATTTCGTAATTCCTTTTCCGTAATGCCATCCCTCTTTAATGTATCCAGTGTTTCCTGAATGGTTTCATACAGGCTGTCTAGTTGATTTGTTCCTGTCCCCCCATAGACTGTCACCAAACCGCTATCTTGATAGCTGGAATGATAGGAGTAAACGGAATAGGCAAGGCCGCGTTGTTCCCTGACGTCCTGGAATAGGCGGCTACTCATGCTTCCTCCAAGAATATTATTCAAGGTAATTAAGCTGTATGTTTTATCATTGCCGATTTCCAACCCTTTGTAACCAAGGCATAAGTGGGCTTGTTCCGTTTCTTTTTTACGGGTGATCCTATTTTCATGGAAGGAAGGTTTGATTAATTCAAGACGGTCTTCCCCACCTTGATACGACCCAAAGTAGCTTTCAACCTCTTGAATCATTTTTTCATCCACATTACCAGCAATGGAAACCACTACTTTATCAGGTGTATACATATCATGGACGTATTTTTTCAATGTATCACTATTGAATGTTTCAAGTGTATTTTCCGTCCCTAGTATAGGATAGCCAAGAGGATGATTTTCATATACCGCCTTGCTTAAGAGGTCATGTACAATGTCATCCGGTGTGTCTTCGTACATTTTGATTTCTTCGTAGACTACATTTTTTTCTTTTTTCAATTCTTCCCCATCAAATGTTGAATTGAAGAACATATCGGCAAGGATTTCAAGCGCATAGCTTGCATGGTTATCCATTACTTTAGCATAATAGCATGTATACTCTTTTGAAGTGAATGCATTTACCTGCCCGCCAATACTATCGAACGACTCGGCAATTTCACGCGCATTCCTCGTAGTTGTCCCTTTGAAGAACATATGCTCCAGGAAATGTGAAACCCCATTCAATTCAGGTGTTTCATTTCGTGAACCTGTTTTGATCCATACTCCAATTGCTGCTGAGCGTACTGTTGGAATATTTTCTAATACAATTCTAACTCCATTTTGACACGTGTATTTCTTAATCAACTAACATTCCTCCCAATCATTCTATGCTGCTATCGTAACCAAAACATTATGGATTCGATCGCTGTTCATCTACAGCTTCTGAAACGGTAACAACATCCAGGTCTTTCTTCTTTATTTCAATTATTAACGTTTCCAATGATTTTGCAGTAGATTCCGTCGGATGCATTAAAATAAATGCTCCTGGGTGTACCTTAGAAAGCACTCGTTGTTGAAGGATTTCAGGACTTGGCTTTTGCCAGTCGATCGTATCCACACTCCACATGACTGTTTCCATACCGAAAGAATCCGCGATTTTCACCGTTTCATCTCGGTAGCTGCCACTTGGTGGCGCGAACCATTTCATCTTCAGACCTGTCACCGCTTCAATGACTTCGTTCGTTTTTCGAATTTCCTCACGTGTAGCTTGTGCGGATATATTTTTCATATCGGGATGTGAATAAGAATGATTTCCTATTTCATGCCCGCCACTCTTAATCATCTTGGCCAAATCTGGATTTTTCTTGGTCCAATTACCTTCAAGGAAAAAAGTGGCCTTGACATTATTCTTTTTCAGTACAGCCAACATATCTTGTAAGTATTCATTCCCCCAGGCCACATTGATTAAAAATGAAACCACTGGCTTTTTGGGATGGGCCCGGTAAATCGGAGCCGGATCCAGATCCTCTAAGTGTATCTTTGCAGGGACCTGCTGAAATACCAGCTTATCCTTATCGAAGACACCCTCCTTCTTCATGGCTTTATACGAATCATCAATATTTACCTTAAGGCCATTATATGCAGGAACGGTTTTCCATACCGAATCTATTCGTGCATCCTCTGGTGCAATCTCATATTTTTTTGTTGATTCTTTTATTTGTAAAAGAAGTTCATCTTCTTGCTTCATTGAAGCAACTGAATGATCTGTTAATTGGGTCAAATAAATTTGTGTATATGGATTTTGCACTAATAACCATGATATACCTGCAATGGCACTTATCGCAACTATCTGCTTCCATTTATTATTCATTTTTTACGCCCCCTTCATACCAAAATGTATGAAGAAAACGGACAAGGTAGAACATGACATACTATTAATGCCATTTACGCTATGTATTATCCAATGCCTTTTTACAAAAAAAAGCATGCAGATTCACAAGGAATCGCATGCCGGAATTTCATTTCTATTACGATTGAGACGGGTTAGCTGCCTCTTTTTGCTCTTTCAAGACCGCTTTACGGGAAAGGTTTACCCTTCCTTGCTTATCAATCTCAGTAACTTTAACCAATAATTCATCGCCAAGTGAAACGACATCTTCCACTTTTCCGACTCTTTCTTCAGCCAGTTCGGAAATATGTACCAAACCGTCCTTACCATTGAAGATTTCAACAAAAGCACCGAACTTTTCAATACGTTTAACTTTACCTAAGTATAGTTCGCCCACTACGACTTCACGTACGATATCCTCAATGATTTTCTTCGCTTTTTGAATCATTGGTTCATCTGTAGAAGATATGAATACCGTTCCATCTTGTTCGATGTCGATTTTCACGCCAGTTTCTTCAATGATTTTATTGATATGTTTTCCGCTCGGTCCAATGACATCACGGATTTTATCCGGATTTATAGACATTGTAACGATTTTTGGAGCATATTTGGATAACTGCTCACGCGGTTGATTGATTGTTGACATCATTGACTCCAAAATATGCATCCGGCCGTGTTTGGCTTGAAGCAAAGCTTCTTCAAGGATTTCTCTTGAAAGACCCTCAATCTTAATGTCCATTTGTAGGGCAGTAACACCTTTTGAAGTACCTGCGACTTTAAAGTCCATATCTCCCAGATGATCTTCCATGCCTTGAATATCCGTTAAGATTGTATAGTGCTCACCAGTTTTGACAAGGCCCATTGCAATACCGGCAACTGGAGCTTTCAATGGAACACCAGCATCCATCATTGCCAATGTGCTTGCACAGATACTAGCTTGTGAAGTTGAACCGTTAGATTCAAGCACCTCTGAAACAAGTCTGATTGTATAAGGGAAGTCTTTATCGTTTGGAATGACAGGTTCCAATGCTCTTTCACCAAGTGCACCATGACCAATTTCACGGCGACCTGCTCCACGGATAGGACCAGTTTCACCAACACTGAAATGTGGGAAGTTATAGTGGTGCATGAAACGTTTGGACTCTTCGGTTCCAAGCCCATCCAGAATCTGCACATCACCAAGTGCACCTAAAGTACAGATGGATAGCGCTTGGGTTTGTCCGCGTGTGAACAATCCAGAACCATGTGTACGGGGCAGAATGGTAACTTCTGATGATAATGGTCTGATTTCGTCAGGATTACGGCCATCCGGACGCACTTTTTCTTCCGTAATTAAACGGCGTACTTCAGATTTGACCAATTTATTCAGGATTTCTTTGATTTGTTTTAATTTAGCTTCATCAGTTTCTTCTTCATAATGAGCCAATACACGATCTTTTACTTCTTTAATCGCGTCTTCACGAGCATGTTTTTCCTGAACTTGTACAGCTTTGTTCAAGTCGGCTTCACATAGGCCTTTAACTTCTGCTTCCAGTTCTGCATCCACCTGATATAAAGCGATCTGCATTTTTTCCTTGCCGATTTCAGCAACGATTTTCTCTTGGAATGCAATGATTTTCTTGATTTCATCATGTCCAAACATGATTGCTTCAAGCATGGTTTCCTCTGGTACTTCATTAGCTCCGGCTTCAACCATGTTGATAGCATCTTTAGTACCGGCAACCGTCAAATTGATGTCACTTTTTGCAAGTTGGTCAACAGTAGGATTAATCATGAATTCATTATTGATTCTTCCTACTACAACTCCAGCAATTGGTCCTTCGAATGGAATATCGGAAACTGAAAGTGCAAGGGATGATCCAAGCATCGCTGCCATTTCAGAAGAGCAATCTTGATCGACACTCATGACCATGCTGATGATCTGAACATCGTTCCTGAAACCATCAGCGAATAGCGGGCGGATTGGACGATCAATTAAACGGCTTGCAAGAATTGCCCTTTCACTTGGTCGGCCTTCACGTTTGATGAAGCCACCTGGAATTTTACCGACTGCATAAAGTCTTTCTTCGTAGTTGACTGTCAAAGGGAAGAAGTCGACATTTCTAGGCTCTTTCGAAGCTGTTGCTGTACTTAATACAGCAGTTTCTCCATAACGGACTAAAACTGCTCCGTTCGCTTGTTTGGCCAATTGCCCTATCTCTACCGTTACATTACGGCCGGCCCAGTCAAATGAATACGTATGTTTTTCCTGTCCCATTTATTAAACCCCTCTCTGAATCTTCACTTAAAGGCTTAGTTTATCTAAACCTGTATTGGATTAAATCATTATATGTGAAAGTAACTGAACTCGAGTTAAAACCAAACTATTCCTATTATGCACGAAAAAAACAAGCATTAACAGTAAAATGAATAAAAACTTCATTCATTTGATTATGTATATCCTGATCATTTATAAATGGAAAAGGACCCGGCTCCTGCCGAGTCCCAAGGACGAAGGCTCAGCCTTTAAGTAGAACACGTCCAAATCATTTGATTAACATCAAAAAAGCGGGAAATTTCCCGCCTTCCTGAAAAAATTATCTACGTAGACCTAATTTGTTAATTAGTGTACGGTAACGAGTAACGTCTGTGTTACGTAGGTAAGTTAAAAGATTACGACGTTTACCTACCATTTTAAGAAGACCGCGACGTGAATGGTGGTCCTTTTTATGTGTGCGTAAGTGACCGTTCAAGTTGTTGATTTCTTCTGTTAAAACTGCGATTTGAACTTCTGGAGACCCAGTGTCAGTATCGTGAGTTCTGAACTCAGCGATAAGTTCGTTTTTGCGTACTTGTGTAATTGCCATGTTATTATTCCTCCTAAAATTCTGTAAAATCACCTATTACCGAGCCAGCGTCGGAGTCTCGACTAGCCAAGCAATGGTTATTTTCATACATACAATAGAATACATGTTTTTCATTAAAATTGCAAGTCTTGTCTATTACTGCCCTTTTATGCTTTCAGTTTTGAAAAATAGGCTATTGCATTTTGCTTATCCGTTTCAATCTGAGCGACCAATGCTTCAAGTCCGGAAAATTTCTGCTCACTCCGAAGCCTTGTATGCCATTCAACCGAAACCTGGTCGCCATAAATATCTCCCGAGAACTCCAAGGCATGGACCTCTACAGTAGGGTATTTAGGCTTTTCTTCGTGGAACGTAGGTTTGTAACCGACATTGCAAACTCCGCAATACCATTTACCGCTTATTTTGATCCTGACGGCATATACGCCTGCAGCAGGGAAGATATAATCGTCGCTTACTTCAATATTAGCGGTGGGGAACCCCAACTTCCTGCCCCGTTTTTCACCGTGGATGACATGACCTTTCGTTAAATAGCGCCGGCCAGCCAAATGATAAAAGTCGGAAAAGTTGCCATTACCGAGAGTTTCCCTGATTCTCGTTGAACTAACCTTTTCATCTTCAAGTGTCTGTTTTTCAACGACAGTCTGCGAAAACCTTCCTTGGGCGTAAACAGGCAAATCTTCCATTGACCCTTGACCATAGCGGCCGTATGAATAATCAAAGCCTGCTACGACGTGACGGACATTCAGCCCGGCAATGTATTCGTCAACGAACTGTTCCGGCAGTACCGAAGCAAATTCCTTGCTGAAATGGACTATGAATAAATAATCTATCTCCATCGACTCTATGATATCCACCTTATCTTCAAGTGGAGTAATATAGCGGATATTTTCCGTTTTCCTCCCTAGTACTGCTGAAGGATGCGGGTCAAATGTCATGACTGCTGACTTAAGATTCATTTCATCGGCTTTTTGCTTGGCGGTTTGAATAACAATCTGATGTCCTTTATGTATACCATCAAAAAATCCAAGCGCCATTACAAGCTCAGGAAAATCATCCGATTTAAATTGATGAGGATGCTCTATTGCGATCACTTTCACCTTTCAATCTCCTCTTTCCGACGGTAAAACGGTCTATAATTCTTGTGCCAATACTTTTACAGGTTTAATTAACCCCACTTTTGTCGGATGTATTTGATAAATGGCAATCGCCTTACCGGATGGATCGACCATCACAAAAGGCTTACCTTTTTCAACAACGACATCCTCTGTTTGTTCCAATACCGCACCGTTAAGTACTTTCTTTGCTACTTTATCACTAATCTGAAATTTGGGCAAATGAAATAATCCCCGCTCCAAAGGCAAAAGAAAATCATCAGTTCGTTCGGTTTCCATGAATGCTTCCACCTCAGCAAATGTAAAACAGTCCTCTTGCTTAAAACCTGCTGATTCAATACGGGTTAAATCTGACATATGGGCAGGAAACCCTAATTCTTCACCCATCATGACTGCAAGTGTCCGAATATACGTACCTTTGCTGCACTTGACGCGAAAACGGAAAGAAATGGTTTCCCCTTTGAATTCAGAACGATCATCGAGAAGGGTGATTTCATAGATGGAGACCTCTCTTGTCGGCCTCTCCACTTCTACTCCTGCACGAGCATATTCATATAACTTCTTCCCGTTTACCTTAACAGCTGAAAACATTGGCGGAGTCTGTTCAATTTTCCCAGTCAATGATTCCAGCACCTCTAGAATCCGTTCACGCGGAATCACTTGTTCAATCTTTTTCTCTTCCACTTTTTCACCGCTTGCGTCTTCAGTTGTCGTTGAAAAACCAAGGGTCACTTCCCCTTCATACGCTTTGCCGGCTTCAGTCAAATATTCAGCGATTTTAGTTGCCCTGCCAATACAAATAGGCAAAACACCTGTTACATCAGGATCTAAAGTACCTGTATGTCCAACCTTTTTTGTCTTTAAAATCTTTCTTAATTTAAAAACACAATCATGGGATGTCAATCCCTTGGGTTTCCATAATGGAAGAATACCGTTCACGCTTTCACCTCATCATTTATAAAACACCATACGGCTATCATGAAGCAAAATGAATTTCAATTCCGAAAGGTGTTTTTTTGTTTTTTTTAATATTTCGTTTTCAAAAAAAAGAGACCGACTTCAAGAAGTGCAAAGCACTTTTTGAGTCGGCCTCCTTTTACTGCTTGCTTATTCTTCGTCTTTTTCAGCCGGTTTTTCCTCAGAATTGATTTGGGAAATCAACGACTCGATACGATTACCATAATCAACCGATTCATCAAATTCAAAAAACAGCTCAGGGGTTTTGCGCAGGCGGATTCTTTGCCCAATTTCTGAACGCATGAATCCTTTTGCCTTTGCTAGGCCTTGCAGAGTTTTCTCCCGTTGTTCCTGGTCACCCAAAACGGAAATATAAACTGTTGCCTGCTGTAAATCGCCTGTAACCTCGACATCCGTCACAGTTACAAATCCGATTCTTGGATCTTTAATTTTTCGGCCGATAATTTCACTCAGCTCTTTTTTCATTTGTTCGCCAACACGATTTGAACGAAGGCTCATAATATCACCTCGATAGCCTAAAGCCAGTCTATATCTGTTATTGTTCGCTCTAGTTCCGGAAAAGAATCTAGAAATTTAAGGGCATTTTGAAGTTCCCGCTCTGTAGCCTTCCTTGAGGATGTTACGGTTACGATAGTAATCTTTGTCCGCTGCCATAAATCCTGAAAATCGGTCTCGGCTACAGAAATATTGAACTTCTGTTTAAGCCGTGTCATGACACGCTGAAGCACGGCCCGTTTTTCTTTCAAAGAATGGGTGTCATGGATGATGCATTCACATTGGACAGAGCCAACGATCATTTACGTTCGATCTCTTCCATTACATACGCTTCGATTACATCGCCTTCTTTAAGGTCGTTGTAATTTTTAATGGTAATACCGCACTCATAGTTCGTTGCCACTTCTTTTACATCATCTTTAAAACGTTTCAATGCATCAATTTCACCTTCGTAAATGACGACACCTTCACGAATTAAGCGAATACCGCTATCACGTGTAATTTTTCCTTCTGTGACATATGAACCGGCAATCGTACCTACTTTAGATACTTTGAAAGTAGTACGAACTTCAGCCTGACCGATAATTTTTTCTTCGAATTCTGGGTCAAGCATCCCTTTCATAGCCGACTCGATCTCTTCGATCGCTTTATAGATGATGCGGTGAAGGCGGACATCAACATTTTCTGATTCAGCTGCACGCTTTGCATTCACGTCAGGACGGACGTTAAATCCGATGACGATTGCATTGGAAGCTGTAGCAAGGATGATGTCAGACTCTGTAATTGCACCGACGCCAGTGTGAATGATTTTCACTTTAGCGCCTTCCACTTCTATTTTATTCAGGGAAGCGGCTACTGCTTCCGCAGAACCTTGAACATCCGCTTTTAGAATGATGTTCAATTCTTTAATTTCCCCTTCTTTCATTTGCTCGAACAATGTATCAAGCGTTACACGGGATTTTTCATTACGTTGTGAAGCAAGTTGTCTCTGCGCACGCACTTCCCCAACTTGACGGGCCGTTTTCTCATCTTCAAAGACGATGAAACGATCACCGGCCTGTGGCACTTCGTTCAATCCAGTGATTTCAACCGGTGTTGAAGGACCTGCATCCTTAACACGGCGTCCAAGATCGTTAAGCATAGCACGAACACGGCCGAATGTATTACCGATAACAATCGGATCTCCGACTTTTAACGTACCGTTTTGAACAAGCAAAGTAGCAACCGATCCGCGACCTTTATCCAAACGCGCTTCGATAACCGTTCCGTTTGCTTTCCGGCTTGGATTTGCTTTATATTCTTCTACTTCACTAACTAGGAGAATCATTTCCAACAAGCTGTCGATTCCTTCACCTTTTTTAGCTGAAATAGGTACGAAAATTGTATCCCCGCCCCATGCTTCAGAAACTAAACCGTGCTCTGTCAATTCTTGCATAACACGGTCTGGATTAGCGGCTTCTTTATCCATTTTATTAACAGCGACGATAATTGGAACTTCTGCTGCTTTAGCATGGTTAATCGCTTCAACAGTTTGAGGCATAACACCATCATCTGCTGCTACGACTAGGATTGTAATATCTGTAACCTGAGCTCCACGAGCACGCATTGTTGTAAACGCAGCATGGCCTGGTGTATCAAGGAATGTAATTTTTTTGTCGTTAACTTTAACTTGATAAGCACCGATATGCTGAGTGATTCCGCCTGCTTCGCCTTCTGTTACTTTCGTATGACGAATAGAATCAAGCAATGTCGTTTTACCATGGTCAACGTGTCCCATGATTGTTACAACAGCCGGACGTTCGATCAAATCTTCAGAAGCATCTTCAGTGACTAGTGACTCAAGGTCGGTCAAGTCAACACGAATCTCTTCTTCGGCGGCTACACCGTATTCTGCACAAATCAATTCAATTGCATCTTTATCCAAAGTTTGGTTGATTGTAGCCATAACACCAAGCATAAAGAGCTTTTTAATGATTTCAGAAGGTTCACGGTGAAGTTTCTTACCAAGTTCCATAACGGTCAAAGACTCATAAAACGTAATTTTCTCTGGAAGTTCTCTTTCCTTACGCTTTGTAACGGGAGCCTGTGGGGCTTGTTGTCTTTGTTTATTATTTTTATTCTTATTATTGCGACCCCTGTTAAACTGCCCTGTTGGTTTTTTCGTACCTACAGGTTTAACTGGTGGTTTCTTCTTCAGCTTTTCTTTATTAACTGTGCTCTTTTCATCCGCTTCAGCTTCGTACTTCGCAACCGTAGCGTTAGCCTTTGGTTCAGCAGCTTGGCTTTTATCTTCGTTTTTAGGTTTAATTGAATCGTTTAATTTATTTACAGTTGAATCGTCTAATGCTGTCATATGGTTTGTTACCTCTATATTCATTTCTTTAAGTTTATTTATTACATCCTTGCTTGAAACGTTCTTTTGTTTTGCATATTCATATACACGCAATTTTGTCATACGTTCACCCCCGTAAAATTTAATCGAGCAGCGTTCGGAGTTTTTGTGCAAAACCTTCATCCAGAACTGCGACGGCAACTCTAGCATCCTTACCTATCGCATGGCCGAGCATAGACCTGCTTTCGACTCTTTTTAAAGGAACCTGATAAAATGCGCACTTATCAGATATTTTTTTTTCAGTGTTTTTTGAAGCGTCCGCGGATAAAATAACAACTTTGGCATTACCGCTTCTAATCTCTTTAACCACTAATTCTTCACCCGAAATTAGCTTGCGTGCTCGATTGGCCAAACCTAATAGAGACATCCATTGTTGTTGTTGGGTCATGGTGTTAGTTTTTCTCCTTATTCACTAATTCAAGCAATTGTTCATAAAGGGAAGAATCGATTTGGGTACTAAGGTGATTAGCCAGCACGTTTTTCTTTTTGGCCAGCTCGATAACATCCCGATCAAGAGTCAAATAAGCTCCCCTTCCCGATTTCTTTCCGGTCGGATCAAGGCTGACTTCCCCTTCTTTAGATCGAACGATGCGAATGAGTTCTTTCTTCGGCTTCATTTCACCTGTAGCCACACATTTACGCATCGGGATTTTTTTTCGGCTATTCATCTTTTTTCACCTCTGAATTACTCGTTATCCTCTTCGAATTCTGTTTCCTCTTCATTAACATAACTATCTCTGCTCAAAAGGAATTCCTGTTCTTCCACTGGATAAATACCAGCTTCGCGGGCTTCCGTTTCACTCTTGATATCAATTTTCCAGCCTGTAAGTTTGGCAGCTAAACGGGCATTTTGTCCGCGCTTACCAATTGCCAGGGAAAGTTGATAATCCGGAACAATCACAGTCGTCGCCTTTTCCTCTTCTTTTACGATAACTTCAAGTACTTTTGAAGGGCTTAAAGCATTCGCAACGAAAATGACCGGATTCTCCGACCATTTAACGATATCGATTTTTTCACCTTTCAACTCATTGACGATGGCCTGAACACGTTGTCCTTTTTGGCCTACACATGAACCAACAGGATCGACTTCCTCGTTATCTGAGTGCACGGAGATTTTTGAACGGTCGCCTGCTTCGCGGGCAACTGACTTAATTTCCACTGTTCCATCAAAAATTTCAGGCACTTCGATTTCGAATAAACGTTTTAAAAGGCCAGGATGTGAACGGGATACAAAAATTTGCGGGCCCTTAGAAGTTTTTTCAACTTTAGTGATGAAAACTTTAATGCGATCATGAGGTTTATACTGTTCATTCGGCATTTGCTCATTCACCGGGAGCAAAGCTTCGATTTTACCTAGACTCACATAGATGAATCGTGAATCTTGGCGTTGAACGATCCCAGTCATGATATCCTCTTCCCGATCAATGAATTCGGCATAAATGATGCCTCGTTCTGCTTCACGCACTCTTTGAGTAACGACTTGTTTTGCTGTTTGTGCAGCAATACGGCCGAAATCCTTTGGTGTTACTTCCATTTCGACAATATCCTCTAACTGATAGTTGGGATCAATTGCTCTTGCTTCTTCAACAGAAATTTCCAGACGTGAATCGAATACTTCGTCAACAACGTCTTTTCTGGCAAATACACGCATAGTTCCTTTACCAAGGTTCAAGTCGATACGTACATTTTGCGCTTGGTTAAAGTTACGGCGATATGCCGATATAAGGGCAGCTTCAATCGCGTCGATCAAAACTTCCCTGGAAATTCCTTTTTCGTTTTCTAAAATATAGAGAGCATCCAATAACTCATTGCCCATGGTGATCCCCCTTACGGATATTTAAATTAATGATTTGCTTGACTTAAGAGAAGGTAATCGCCAATCTTGCTTTGGCCACCTTTTCGAATGGTATGACGATGGTTTTCTTTCTTGTCTTGATTCTGACTTCGAGTGTCACTTCTTTACCATCGAAACTGGTTAAGATTCCTTCGAATTCTTTTTCATCTAAAATGGGCTCGTATGTTTTTATGTAAACATTTTTACCGATAGCTTTAAGGAAATCCTTCTCTTTTTTCAGAGGTCTTTCAGCTCCGGGAGATGAAACTTCGAGAAAATAATTTTGTGGAATCGGATCAACCTCATCAAGCTTTTCACTGAGTTTTTCACTCACATTTCCGCAATCTTCAATATCTACGCCTGTTTCTTTATCAATGTACACTCGAAGGAACCAGCTTTTACCTTCCTTCACATACTCCACTTCGACTAATTCAAGCTGCAATTCTTCAAGAATTGGTAATGCAAATTCCTCTACAACTTCCGTTACCTTTTTACTCATTTGTTTCCTCCATACGTGCGTTGTATGCGCTTGGTTTCGGATTCAAAATTAAATGGTCAATACAACACGAAAGAGTGGGTTTCCCCACTCTTTTCATTGGTTCCTCTTAGTATTTCCAATAAAAATATACCATAATCAAGATATTTATGCAAATATCATGTCTGTTTCTTCCTTTTTGACAACAGTTTCCTCTTTAAAATAATGATAACTGATTTTGTTCAGGCAATGACTCTAGACAGCCTTGTTTATCAAGGTATTCAAGTATGGTCTTCGAAACCTTCCCCCGCTGTTGTAGGTCTTCTTTCGAGAGGAATTCACCATTCTTGCGTGCGTTGACGATATTGATGGCTGCATTCGTTCCAAGACCAGGTATTGAATTGAAAGGCGGTATCAAAGTATTTCCTTCAATTAAGAATTGATCAGCACTGGATTTGTACAAATCCACTTTAGCGAATGCATATCCTCGTTCACACATTTCCAAAGCTAGTTCAAGAACCGTTAAGGTATTCTTTTCCTTTGTGGATGCATCCAATCCCTTTACAGTAATTTCTTCCATTTTTGTTTTTATTGCTTGCGGCCCCCGTGTCATGGCATCGATTTCAAAATCATCGGCACGGACTGTGAAATAGGCTGCATAATACAATAAAGGCAGATGCACTTTAAAATAGGCTATCCGGACAGCCATTAAGACGTAAGCTGCAGCATGGGCTTTCGGGAACATGTATTTAATCTTCTTACATGAATCGATATACCATTCCGGCACCTCATTTTTCCTCATTTCCTCTTCAAATTCCTCCGAGAGCCCTTTCCCTTTACGTACAGATTCCATAATTTTGAACGCCAGGGAAGGGTCGAGTCCTTGATAAATCAGATAAACCATAATATCATCACGACAGCCTATAACCTCACTTAGTGTGCATATCCGGTTGTGGATCAGTTCCTGTGCATTGCTCAGCCACACATCCGTACCATGAGAAAGCCCTGAGATCTGAACAAGCTCGGAAAATGTCGTAGGTTTCGTATCTTCAAGCATCTGCCGGACGAAACGCGTTCCAAATTCGGGAATGCCGAGTGTACCCGTTTTACACATGATCTGTTCTTCTGTAACTCCTAAAGATTCGGTACTGCTGAATATTTTCATTACTTCAGGATCATCTGTGGGAACGGTCTTTGGATCGATGCCGCTTAAATCCTGAAGCATCCGGATTACAGTCGGATCATCATGTCCAAGTATATCTAGTTTCAAAATATTATCGTGAATGGAATGGAAATCAAAGTGAGTTGTTTTCCATTCGGAATTCCTGTCATCCGCGGGGAATTGAATAGGTGTGAAATCATAAATATCCATATAATCAGGAACAACGATGATTCCGCCTGGATGCTGTCCTGTCGTCCGTTTCACCCCAGTACAACCGGCAACGAGTCGATCAGTCTCAGCTCCGCGCATATGGATATTATTATCAGCGGAATACCCTTTTACATATCCATACGCCGTTTTTTCAGCGACAGTACCAATAGTTCCCGCACGATATACATATTCTTCACCGAATAAAACTTTAGTGTAGTTATGGGCCTTCGGCTGATATTCACCAGAGAAGTTCAAATCGATATCGGGAACCTTATCCCCTTTAAATCCAAGGAAGGTTTCAAACGGGATATCATGCCCGTCTTTTGTAT
Source organism: Peribacillus sp. NPDC006672 (assembly GCF_050274955.1). NCBI lineage: Bacteria > Bacillati > Bacillota > Bacilli > Caryophanales > Bacillaceae > Peribacillus > Peribacillus sp. NPDC006672. The sequence goes on along the minus strand of NZ_JBNNOR010000008.1, from coordinate 142,223 downwards.
AAGCAATGCCACATTCGGGACAGTCCTTATCTGGGAGGTCAAACCCCGAACCTACAGAACCGTCATTGAAGAATTCGGATTTCTTGCACTCTGGACATACATAATGTGGCGGAAGCGGATTTACCTCCGTAATTTCAGTCATCGTGGCAACGAAAGATGATCCAACCGATCCCCTTGAGCCAACGAGATAACCATCATTCAATGATTTTTTTACTAGTTTATGAGAAATTAAATAAATAACGGCAAAACCGTGGCCAATGATACTTTTCAATTCTTTCTCAAGACGGGCTTCCACGATTTCCGGCAGGTTCTCTCCATAGATCTTCCTTGCCATGCCATAACTCATCTCACGCATCTCTTCTTCGGCACCTTCAATTTTAGGTGTATAAAGCTCATCCTTGATTGGCTTGATTTCTTCAATCATATCAGCGATTTTATTGGTGTTAGTTACCACGACCTCTTTGGCTTTCTCTGAACCAAGGAAAGAAAATTCCCGTAGCATTTCATCAGTTGTCCGAAAATGTACGTCAGGCAGCTTATGACGATTCAGCGGGTTTGCTCCACCTTGTGAATTTACAAGGATTTTCCGGTAAATTTTATCATTCGGATCCAAATAATGCACATTTCCCGTGGCTACGACTGGCTTATCCAATTTTTCACCGAGCTTGACGATATTGGAGATGATCGTTTCTAACGATTTATCATCCCGGACATATTCAAGCTCAATCAAATGCTGATATACTTCCTTCGGATGAATTTCAAGATAATCGTAGAATTCTGCGATATCGACGACTTCCTCAAACCCCTTCTGCATCATCCCTTCAAAAACTTCCCCTTTATCGCATCCCGATCCGACCAAAATTCCTTCACGATACTTTTTAAGTTGTGAACGCGGTATCCGGGGCACACGATAAAAATAATCGATGTGTGATATTGAAATTAATTTGAAAAGGTTTTTTAAGCCTGCCTGTGTTTGCGCAATCAACGTACAATGGGATGGCCGGGAACGCTGATAAGCATTTCCTTTACCCATATTGTCATTAAGCTGATCATGATGGGTAATCTCTTTTTCCATTGCATCCTTCAGCATCTTCAGCATAAGGTAACCTGTAGCTTCGGCATCATAAATGGCCCTATGATGCTGGGTCAAATCAATATCGAACTTTTTACATAATGTATTTAACCGGTGGTTTTTAAACTCCGGATATAAGAAACGGCCAAGTTCCAATGTATCAAGAACAGGATTGGAAGCTTTAGGATATCCCATGTTTTTATAACCTATATTCAAAAAGCCCATATCGAAGGCTGCGTTGTGGGCAACTAGGATCGCATCGCCTGCCCAGTTCTTGAACTTTTCTAGTACTTCCGAGACTTCTGGAGCATTTTCCACGAGATCATCAGTGATTCCAGTCAAGTCTATCGTCGTATTGGATAATGGGTGATGCGGATTCGCAAATGACTCGAATCTATCAATGATGTCCCCATCACGAATTTTCACTGCAGCAAACTCAATGATCGTATCATAAACGGCTGACAGGCCAGTCGTCTCTACGTCAAACACAACGTAGGTGGCATCTGCCAAAGCAATATGCGCCTCATTATAAACAATGGGCACCCCATCATTCACAAGGTTCACTTCGACGCCATAAAGGATTTTGATACCATTCTTTTTCCCGGCACTATAAGCTTCAGGGAATGATTGTGCACCTGCATGATCCGTAATGGCAACAGCCTTATGCCCCCACTTGGCAGCCTGGGCAACAAGTGCAGAAGTAGGTGTCACTGCATCCATCTGGCTCATTGGGGTATGCATATGCAGTTCTACACGCTTTTCACCTTCAGGTGCCTTATCCTGCCGTCCTTGTTTAGAAATTTCATTTATATCATTTGCGATCATTACCAAGTCACGTACGAATGTATCATTTTGGATACTGCCTTGGGCACGTACCCACATCCCTTTTTTCACTCGGGCAAGTATGGCAGCATCCTCTTTATCACGCGAAAACATTTTGACTAATATTGAACTTGTATAATCCGTGACTTTAAATGTCAAGAGGCTCCGTCCGCTGCGTAACTCACGGACTTCTGCATCAAACACGAAGCCTTCGATAGCAATCCTGCGTTCTTCATCGATAATCTGTTCGATTCTGCGGAAATCCGCATCTTCTTTAATCGTATAGCCAATTTTAACCGGTCCTTCGTAGACGCCTTCGTCGCCGCCTTTTTCCGATTCTTTTTTCTGCATTTCCACTAGGGCAGCAAGTCCCTTTTCCGCGTCTTCCTTTTGTTTCTCTTCTAAAAACTTCTGGTAATCAGGATTCGAAACCGTTTCCTTCACTTCCGCTTCCAGAGTCAACGGGGGGAAACCGAATGTTTGGTAGATATTCGAAATGATGCCGGAGTACTTACGTTTTAATTGGCCAGCCTCCGTATCATTTCGGGCGCTTACGATAAGTTTATATCCATTCACTGCGGGCTCTTGTTCATTCAGAAGTGACAACAGGGCTGGAGACATGCCTTCAAGCTCGCCAATGCAATTTTTCCAATACTCTTTTACCAATTGTTCCGTCACTTGCGGATTGGCCACATTTAAGTTGAATGTTACCTTCGCAATATGGGAAAACGTACTTGCTAAATGAGTAGCAAGTCTTGTATGAACACTGCAAGGAATTAATGCAGGTATATTAAAGGCAAAATGCCATTTTTTGGACTCCCTCTCAATTGAGAGTTTATCAATTTCGGCACCTATGAAATAATTCACAAAGGCATCCTCAGTCAAGTCCATTTGCTGGAGCAAGAGTTGAAATCTCTCTCTACCGCTATTTGGATTTTGATCCATTTCCTCTCTCCCCTATCTACTATCTCTAAGATTTTATTCATTAACATTTTCACTATGATACCAGAGGCTATTATAACATATCACGAGTGTTTCACTAGTATCTAAATCCATGAAAAAGAAAGGCATCATCCAATTGAATGATGCCTAATTCCCCTATTTTGAAATTACCCAAGTATTTCTTGAAGTTTTTGAGTCAGTTCAGCTCTTTCCATTTCAAGAACCTCACCCGTTTTACGGATTTTGACTTCGACAATTCCATCGGATGCCTTTTTACCGACCGTCACCCTGACAGGAAGACCGATCAGATCAGAGTCGGCAAATTTTACGCCAGCACGTTCTTGACGATCATCCATAAGAACATCCATGCCTTGTGCCTTTAGATCATTATACAAATCTTCTGCCAGGGCAGCCTGGGCCTCATCCTTCATATTGATTGGAATCAAATGGACTTGGTATGGTGCTAAATTCGCTGGCCAGACCAATCCTTTTTCATCGTTGAATTGTTCAGCCACAGCTGCAAGTGTACGTGAAACACCAATTCCATAACAGCCCATGATCATAGGCTGAGACCGTCCATTCTCATCTAGGAATGTCGCATTCATAGCTTCGGAATATTTTGTTCCCAGTTTGAATACGTGGCCTACCTCAATCCCTTTGGCAAATTTAATTTTTCCGTTTCCGTCCGGTGATGGGTCACCCTCTTGAATGAAACGAAGATCTATATAATTGTCCACGTTAAAATCACGAGCGGGATTTACGTTTATATAATGATGGTCTTCTTCATTTGCACCACAGATTCCATTAACCATTGCTTCTACGGCTACATCGGCAATCACTTCCACTTCAGAAGTGACATTGATTGGTCCAAGGGATCCAATTGCACATCCTAAGACTTCTTTCGTCTCATTTGGATCGACCAATTCAACGATTGAAGCGTTATAGAAATTCTTCAGCTTTATATCATTGACTTCATGATCCCCTCGTACCAATACAAGCACATACTTTTCATCCACTTTAAACAATAGTGATTTGATCAGTTTCTCTGCATCTGTATTTAAGAATGAAGCCACTTCTTCAATCGATTTTTGACCAGGTGTATGAATTTTTTCAAGTGCAATTTGTTCTTCGGAGCTTTTTTCATATTTTACACTCACCGGTGCCATTTCAATATTCGCTGCATATTCGGAAGTATCAGAATAGGCGATGGTATCTTCCCCTATTTCGGATAGGACCATGAATTCGTGTGTATCCTTTCCGCCCATAGCCCCAGAATCGGCAATGACGGCACGGAAGTCCAACCCACAACGGCTAAAAATATTTGAATATGCCGCATATAAATTTTTATAAACAGCATCCAGGCTTTCTTGATTGGCATGGAAAGAATAGGCGTCCTTCATGATGAACTCACGACCACGCAACAATCCGAAACGCGGTCTTTTTTCATCACGGAATTTGGTTTGGATTTGGTAAACCGTTAAAGGAAGACGCTTGTAAGATTTCACCTCATCACGAACTAAGCTGGTTATCACTTCTTCATGTGTGGCACCTAGCGCAAATTCACGGTTATTGCGGTCCTTAAGGCGCATCAACTCTGGCCCATAGGTATACCAGCGTCCAGATTCCTGCCAGAATTCAGCTTGTTGTAAAGCAGGCATCAATAGTTCTACTGCACCAGCATTCTCCAACTCTTCACGAACAATCGCTTCAACCTTCTGAAGCACCTTTTTTCCTAGCGGCATAAAACTGTAAACCCCGCTGGAGTTTTGTCTCATAAATCCTGCACGTAATAGAAGCTGATGACTTTTAATTTCAGCATCTGCAGGCACTTCTCTCAATGTAGGGATTAACGTCATACTTTGTTTCATATCTGCACCTCTTCAATATTTCCTTTAAATTAAACTGCGGCTGCGGTAAAATTCATACCGCAGCATGAATACGGTCATATCATACAAAAAAGTCTTTCTGGTTTATTCAGAAAAGCTAATTTAATATACTCATTCTCGATTATACTTACGATTTCCCTAGAAAACAAACTATTTCCCTAAAACGGTTAAAAAACTAGGAAATGACTATTCCTTCTTGGAGATAAGAAACAGCCAACAGAAAAATCTGCTGGCCTGTTTTACCTTATCCAAACATGTCTTATAAGAAGAACCGCTGAATGTCATTCCATGTAACGACTATCATCAATAACATCAGCAAAGCAAAGCCGATGAAGTGAACCATTCCTTCTTTTTGGCGATCAATCGGTTTCCCTCTTAAGAATTCGACAACAAAGAATAACAGTCTTCCTCCATCCAATGCCGGTAGCGGTAGCAGGTTCATAATTCCCAGGTTAATGCTGAGCAGCCCTGCCCATTTCATTAACGTGAATAAACCTTGTTTCGCTACTTCTTCAGTTGATTTATATATTCCTACAGGACCGGATAGGCTGTCAATCGTAAAACCACCCGTTACGAGGTCACCAAGGATGACGAAAATTTGTTTTGTCCAAAAATATGTTTCCGTAAAACCGTATTGTATAGCTTTAATCGGTGCTTTTTCAACTGGAGGATAAACTCCGATAATCCCGATTTTCTTACCTTCCCTCTCCACTTCTTGTGGAACAACCGGCACTTCTAACGTTTTCCCGTCCCTGTCTACGACAAACTCGATCTCTTGCCCAGGGTTCTTTTGAATGCTTTCCTGAACATCTTCCCAAGATGAGACTTCCGCCCCTTCTATGGATTGAATGACATCCCCAGATTTTAACCCGGCATTAACAGCCGAACCATCTGCAGTCAACTCACCAAGTTTCGCTTCATTCACCACGACCCCTTGAAACAGGCCGATCAGCACAAAAATGACAAAAGCCAAAACAAAGTTCATTGCTGGTCCAGCTACAATCGTAAGGAAGCGATGCCCAAGCGACTTTGAAGCAAATTGCCTGTCATATGGAGCAATCTGGTTCTCCACACCATTTTCAACGATTACCGCTTCTTTATGAATGGTAAACGTTTTTAGAGTATCTTCCTCACCCTCTTCATAGCCAGTAAGGATAAGTTTATGATCAAGGTCAATCACTTCAACTTCCACAAGACGAATATCAGGATATTTATCTTTATTGTTCAAAATGATTTTTGTAACATTCTCTTCATTATCAAACATTAATCCTACTCGATAGCCTGGCTTCAATTCTATATTTTCTGCATCTTCACCAGCCATACGCACATACCCGCCCAGCGGAAGCAAGCGAATGGTATAAACGGTTTCCTTCTTTTTATATGTGAATACTTTTGGGCCGAAACCGATTGCGAACTCACGGCATAAAATTCCGGCACGCTTTGCAAACACTAAGTGTCCAAGCTCATGGAAAAATACAAGAGCGCCAAAAATGATGATGAACGCTATAATCGTTTCTAAAGTCTGCATGTTCCGGTCACCTATCTTTCACTAAAGATTCTATATACTGCCTTGTCATAATATCCACTTCAGAAATCGTTTCTAAATCCGGAAGGGCCATCACGGAATGCTGATTCAGCGCTCTTTCAATTAACGTTTCAATTTCAAGGAAGGATACCTTTCCAGATAAGAATGCAGCGACTGCCGCTTCATTGGCGGCATTCAGCACAGTAGTCATCGTTCCGCCCATTTTACCCGCTTTATAGGCGAATTGCAAACAAGGATATCTGGTGAAATCCATCTCGCTAAAATGCAATTTGCCTGCTTCAGCCAGATTCAGACGCTTGCGCCCTAATAGCGGAATACGGTCTGGATAAGTAAGTGCATATTGAATCGGCACTCGCATATCCGGTGTCCCCAGTTGTGCAATCACGCTGGAGTCATGAAACTCAACCATGGAATGGATGATACTCTCCCTATGTAACAATACATCAATTTTATCGTATGGAAGATCAAATAGCCAGTGAGCTTCAATTACTTCCAAACCCTTATTCATCATTGATGCTGAATCAATCGTAATTTTAGCTCCCATTGACCAGTTCGGATGGTTCAGTGCCTCTTCCACCGTTACATCCTTCAATTCTTCCCTGGTCCGATCACGAAAACTGCCACCTGAAGCAGTTATGACAAGACGTTCTATATTTTTTTCCTTTTCACCCTGCAATGCCTGAAAAATAGCGGAATGCTCGCTGTCAACCGGCAGCAAACGAACCCCCGCTTTTTTAGCTTCACTTATGACCAAATGACCTGCCGTTACCAAAGTCTCCTTGTTGGCGATAGCAATATCCTTTTTAGCCTTTATCGCTTGAAGCGTCGGATAAAGGCCAACGCTTCCGATGACGGCATTGACCAATATCGTCGCTTGATCATACATAGCAACAGCAGACAATCCTTCATCGCCATACATGAACTCGATATCTTTGCGGCTGGAGAATTCACTTTTCAAAACATGATAATCTTCTTCCGTCTGGACCGAAACTAGTTTCGGTTCAAACTCTTGTATATAGGTCCTGACCAATTCTATATTCTTTCCAGCAGAAAGAGCCACTATCTTGAATTGGTCAGGATGTGACCTTACCACATCCGCAGTTTGTTGACCAATCGAACCTGTCGCGCCCAAAAGGCTGATGTTTTTCAAATTGCTCATCTCCTCATTCATATAACACTGCCTATATTTATATTATAAAACATGCAATAAATGCAAAATCGGTAAAATGAATATCAAGCTATCAAGCCTGTCCAAAATTCCGCCATGTCCCGGGAGAAGTTTCCCAGAATCCTTAACCCCATAATGACGTTTATACGCCGATTGGACGAGATCCCCCAATTGGCCGAATACCCCAATGATTAGTGAAATCAATAATAATTGTAATAACGTGTAGTCAAGACCCGAGAAGACGTAAAATAGCACACCCACTACCATCGCGGAAAATAATCCGCCAATAAATCCTTCCACAGTCTTGTTTGGACTTATTTCTGGCCATAGCTTTCTTTTACCAAATGATTTACCTATGAAGTAAGCTCCAGAATCGGTTGCCCAGATCGTGAATAGGGTAAGCAAGATATAGACCAGACCCAGTCCTAAAGAATCACGTGTTTCAAAAAGGAAGTAGAAACCCATTCCCAAGTATAAGATTGAAATCACCAAAAAGCCTGCGTCATCAAAAGTAAATCGATTTTTAGAAACAACTGTATAAAGTAACAGCAGCAAAACCCCGATTAAGAAGACTTGTACTTTATCGTAATTTATTTCTGCTAAAAAAGCGGTATGTTCATTAGGCAATAAAAGTACCCACAATAATATATGAGAAAGTAACGCCTCAAAAGATACAACACGTAAATTTTTCATTTTCATCAGTTCATACAAACCAATGGACCCTAACAGATAAACCATCAGTAAAAAGGGAATTCCCCCTAAAATAACTATTGGAATGAAGATAGCGGCTGCAACGACCGCCGTAATAATTCGCTGTTTCATTATTCCATTTTCCTCGCCTTCTACATTAAACGCCACCGAATCTTCGTGAACGTTTTTGATACTCCTCAACTGCCTGTAATAAATGCCCTTCACTAAAATCCGGCCATAGCACCTCTGTAAACCATAACTCAGTATAAGCCGCCTGCCAAAGCATGAAATTACTCAAACGGATTTCACCACTTGTACGGATCAGTAAATCAGGATCCGACAAATGTTTGGTCATCAGGTAACTGGATATAATTTCCTCATTTACATTTTCCTTTATTATACCATTCTTAACATCTTGAATCATGCTATTCACTGCAGATACAATCTCCCCGCGGCTTCCATAGTTCAGGGCAAAATTCAGAATCATCCCATCATTATCCTTCGTGTCTTCCATTGCCCGTTTAACGGCATTTTGAGTATGTGAGGGAATGAGTGACAAGTCCCCGATCGTTTCAACTCTTACATTTTCAGAAATGAGCTCGGGTAAAAATGTCCCAAGAAATTCCTGGGGAAGCTTCATCAAAAAGTCGACTTCACTTTTCGGGCGTTTCCAGTTTTCAGTGGAAAACGCATAGACTGTCAAAGTTTTAACCCCTAATTTATTGGCAACTTTCGTAATTTTACGAACGGTTTTCATTCCTTCATGATGACCCGCCACACGTGGCAATGCACGCTTTTTGGCCCAGCGGCCGTTTCCATCCATAATGATGGCGATATGCTGAGGAACATCAAACTGTTTAATATGCTGAATCCTATTTGTTACATCGGAAGAAGCATCTTTTTTAACGAAACGCTTCCAAAGTGAATACATATGTTAGTCCCCCATCAGGTTGTACTTATCTCTCTACAAAGGCAAAGTTATCGTGCACTATGTATATCAAGCTTTCTGCCGCTTAAAAAGAATCTATATCATAATATCAAAAAAAAACTGGTTCTCATATTATTATTATGAAAATTATTTCTTCATTAGAAGCTAGAAAGGGAGAAATCATTACTTCTTTTTTTCTAAAACCGGATATAATTACCGTGAAAAATGCAAAAAAAGGACCACCTCCAACGTTTGCATGCAACATACTAACTCAAGGAATAATCATTATCGGAGAAACCTTATTATAACAGTTTTCTCTTTTAAGCACACCTATATGTTAGAATCAAGACATGACCCAGTATGGATTCGGCCCTCTTTATTTAATCAATTCTTTAAGTAAAAATTATACTTCCAAAATTTCTTTTTCTTTATCTTTTGTAATATCATCGATTTTCGTGATATTGCCATCTGTCATCTTTTGGATGTCATCAGCATAGCCACGTAAGTCATCTTCAGTGATTTCACCATTTTTTTCAAGCTTTTTCAAATCATCATTAGCATCGCGACGCACATTACGGACAGCTATTTTCGCTTCTTCCGCTTCTTTTTTGACAACTTTCACAAGCTCTTTTCTGCGTTCTTCAGTTAAAGCGGGAATGGCTATCCTGATGATTGAACCATCATTAGAAGGATTCAATCCTAAGTCTGATTTCAAAATCGCCTTTTCGATTTCACCCAATACCGTTTTATCATATGGTTGAATGACTAAAAGCCTAGCTTCCGGGACAGAAATACCAGCCACCTGATTAACCGGTGTCGGCGAACCGTAATAATCAATCGAGATTCTATCAAGCAATGAGGCATTTGCCCTTCCGGCACGGATGCTGGCTAATTCACGTGTGTACGCTCCAATGGCTTTTTCCATTTTCGTTTTCGCATTCGAAATAACTTGTTTCGGCATCTTTTATTTCCCCCTTACAATAGTTCCAAGCGTTTCGCCTAGTACGGCTCGTTTAATATTACCTTTTTCCATAATCGAGAAGACGATCAATGGAATATCATTGTCCATGCATAGTGAGGACGCGGTCGAATCCATTACTTCTAAGCCTTCTTTAATCACATCAAGATAGGAAAGCTTATCATACTTCACTGCATTCTTGTCCTTAACCGGATCTGCATTGTATACGCCATCCACATTATTCTTCGCCATCAAGATGACATCAGCTTCAATTTCAGCAGCACGCAGGGCGGCAGTGGTATCCGTTGAGAAGTATGGATTACCTGTACCAGCTGCAAAAATCACCACTCTTTTTTTCTCTAGATGCCTGATTGCACGGCGTCTAATATATGGTTCTGCAACTTGTCTCATCTCGATGGAAGTTTGTACACGCGTTTCAATTCCAAGCTGATCAAGGCTGTCTTGTAACGCCAATGAGTTCATGACTGTAGCCAGCATCCCCATATAATCAGCATTAGCACGATCCATGCCCATTTCGCTGCCTATTTTGCCGCGCCAAATGTTTCCGCCGCCGACCACGACAGCCACTTCCACATCAAGCTCAGCCACTTCCTTGACTTGTTCAGCAATAGATTTAATTACTGCAGGGTTAATTCCAAATCCTTCTTCACCGGCTAATGCTTCGCCACTTAATTTTAGAACTACACGTTTATATTTAGCGTCACTCATGAGAACCTCCAACTATGTAATCTTTTCATTCGTTCATCATGCTTTCTTGCAATATAACCAAAAATTCATGACATTTCAAAAAATAGGGAACACCAGAGTGTTCCCTATTATTAATTATCTGCCAATTAGTCTTTTTTAACTTGGTTCATTACTTCTTCAGCAAAGTTTTCTTGACGTTTTTCAAGACCTTCCCCTACTTCATAACGAACGAATGATTGGATTTTTCCGCCTTTTGATTCAACGAATTGTCCCACTTTTTGATCAGGGTTTTTAACGAAAGCTTGTTCGTTAACACAGATTTCTTCGTAGAATTTATTGATACGTCCTTCAACCATTTTTGCAACGATTTTTTCTGGTTTACCTTCGTTAAGCGCTTGTTGAGTAAGAACTTCGCGTTCGCGATCTAATTCACTAGCATCGACTTGGTCACGAGAGATATATTTAGGGTTAATTGCAGCGATGTGCATTGAAACGCCTTTTGCTGCATCTTCGTCAGTTGTACCTTCAAGAACTGATAGTACGCTGATACGTCCACCCATGTGAAGGTATGCACCGAATGCGTCGTTATCTGTTTTAGTAACAACTTGGAAACGGCGAAGAGTTAATTTTTCCCCGATTTTAGCAACTGCAGCATTGATATGATCTGCAACTTTTGCTCCATTTTCCATTGTTTGTTCAAGAGCAACTTCAACGCTTTCAGGTTTGTTAGCAAGAAGGAATGCAGCCAATTCTTTAACAAGAACTTGGAAGCCTTCATTTTTAGCAACGAAATCTGTTTCGGAGTTCACTTCAAGAATAACCGCTTGGTTTCCTTCAACAACGATAGAAGTTAAGCCTTCAGCAGCGATACGGTCTCCTTTATTAGCAGCTTTCGCAATTCCTTTTTCACGTAGGAAATCGATTGCTTTTTCCATATCTCCTTCAGTTTGTACTAGCGCCTTTTTACAGTCCATCATGCCGGCACCAGTTTTTTCACGCAATTCTTTAACTAATTGTGCAGTGATTGCCATAATATTTATCCTCCTCAAATTAAATGCAGTTTATTCAGTCTTTACCCATTTTTACCAAAAAATACTTGTTATCACAAAGAAAATAACGAGCAATGGCAATATTCCAGAAAAGCCATCCACTTAGTCAGTCAATTTGACGGCACTAAATACATAATGATTTCTTTTCCTTAAAAATCGACTATACCTGTAAAAAAAACATTCCGTACAGTGATTTATGTATGCTTATTTAGTGCAAAAAAAAGGGATAAAAGGCATTATCCTCTTATCACCTTTTTTTCTTGCTAATTAAGCAACCTTTTTTGCCTATTAAGCAGTTGTTGTTTCAGTTGCTGTTTCTTCGCCTTGTTTAGCTTCTAAGATAGCATCTGCCATTTTACCTGTTAATAATTTAACAGCACGGATTGCATCGTCATTCGCAGGAATAACTACATCGATTTCATCCGGATCACAGTTTGTATCAACGATACCTACAAGTGGAATGTGTAATTTGTGTGCTTCCGCAACAGCAATACGCTCTTTGCGAGGGTCGATAACGAAGATCGCATCTGGAAGAGTCTTCATATCTTTAATTCCGCCTAAGAATTTTTCTAAGCGATCCCATTCTTTTTTAAGTTGGATAACTTCTTTTTTAGGAAGGACTTCGAAAGTTCCGTTTGCTTCCATTTTTTCGATATCTTTAAGACGAGTAATACGTTTTTGGATTGTTTCAAAGTTTGTTAAAGTTCCACCTAACCAACGTTGGTTTACATAGTACATACCAGAACGGATAGCTTCTTCTTTAACAGATTCTTGAGCTTGTTTTTTAGTACCAACGAAAAGAACAGTTCCGCCGTTAGCAGCTAGTTCTTTCACGAAGTTATAAGCTTCTTCAACCTTTTTAACTGTTTTTTGAAGGTCGATGATGTAGATGCCGTTACGCTCAGTGAAGATATATTTCTTCATTTTCGGGTTCCAGCGACGTGTTTGGTGTCCGAAATGCACACCAGCTTCAAGCAATTGTTTCATAGAAATGACTGACATTTTAGTTCCTCCTAAATGGTTTTGTTTTTCCTCCGCACCGATCATTTTCATACAGAAACTGTCGAAACAGCACCAACTGCAAGAATCACGGGGCGTGTGTATTAACACCATTTCATAATATACCATAATGGCTCTTCTCAATCAAGTAATATTTATCTATTCATGCGAAACTTTAGTAATAGCTCTATTTCCGTTTGACCGCGACCTAACCTTTTGGCGATTTCTTCAATTGAATGACCTTGATCAGCTAACATATCTACTTGTTCATTTAATGAATGTTCATTTACCGAGGCCTGTAGCATGTCCGCAAATTCTTTACCCGTCGGCTTCCCCTCGTTCGGAAGGGTGGTGGCTGCTGATGAAAGTTCCAATTTGTCCTCAACTATTACAGGTAAAGCATTATCCTCATCGGCTTCAGGCATTATTTTGTAAGCGTTGATCGCCTGCTTTTTAGTGGCGGCACTGCTTCCTTCTTTATACTCTTTCAGCATGTTTTGTTCTTGTGTTACTTCTTTATCTTCCATGTTTTCTCTAATTGCGCCATGTTCTTTTCTTTTTTGATCATGCTCGGAATTCATTGCAACTGAATTGGTGAATGCCTTTACCAATGTCTCGTTGTCCTGTTTCATCTCCATCAAAAAACCAGACAAAAGTTGTTCCATTTCATCAATCATGGCTTTTTGGTCTTTTTCCACCTTACTTAAACGGTTTTGTCGAAGATATAAAACGATGATGGCGAAAATGGTGAATATATTTAATACAAACAACAGAAACATAAAAAATACTGACATGTTGCCTCCTAATTAACCGGAATAGTCAATCCAGTTTCCTTTATACGGATGGGAATCATTTTTCAATGTTGTTTTTTGGGGGATTTCTTTCTGTTTATATTTTTTTTGAGACTGTCCCTTGTCTGCATTACCTTCTTTTTCATAAAAATGGGCCGGAAGCTTTCGTTCTTCACCTACAATGGTCCTTTGTTTTCGTTCTAAATCCTTTTGGACTTGATGGGCAGCATGATCTTGTTGGATTAAATTCTTTTGTTGATCTTGCTCTTGGATTTTCCCTGCATCCTGTGTTCGTGGGAGTGCAATTTGCATCTCAATCGCTTTTAAACTCATATGGAAACCGCCTTTCCATTTCCAATAACCAGACAAAACCGAGCTGAAAGTGAGTTCTCATTGGACTTCTTAATAATATTTATGATTACCTTACAATGGAGTAAGGATCAACTTGAACTGCTCTTCGTGACCAAGTTCAGTTCGAACATTCTGTGATTTCGAAACATTTATTGAAGTGTGTTCCTAAGACCTTTCAACCTGCCCCTGACATTAAAGAGGCATTTTTCGTGCAATCGGATTTTTGGATCAACAGGATGCATCCCCTGGCTCCATTCCCTTTTCAAACAACATATGATTAATTCTTTTGATCTTGCATCGAGTTTCTTAATTTATATATCGCTTTCGAGTGAATCTGGGATATCCGAGAAGTAGATAGGCTCATCACTTGTCCGATTTCGGTTAATGTCAGTTCTTCTTTATAAAAAAGTTGTAAAACCAACTGTTCTTTTTCATTAAGCGTTTCTATGACTTTGGCTAATTCCACATACAGTTCTTCCCTTAAAACATGTTCCTCAGGTAAATCTGCCTTTTCATCTTTAATATGAAAATTCGTGCTTTCTTTGTCGTCATGTTCTTGGGGACTTTCATCCATTGAAAGTACATTGGCAAAGAAATTCCCATTTAAAGCAGCATATACTTCGTCTTCCGGAATATTCAATTCAGCAGCAATCTCGTTTGGAGAAAGGTTTCTCATATATTGCTGTTCTAGCTTTTCTATTGCAGATTCAATTTTCTTAGCTTTATCTCTTGCACTCCGTGGAAGCCAATCCTCTTTTCTTAATCCATCTAAAATAGCACCACGAATTCTAAATGAAGCATATGTGTCAAACTTCAGGTCACGCTTCGTATCAAAACGTTCCAGGGCATCGAATAATCCCATCATCCCTAAACTCCTTATATCATCTCGGCTCACATTTTTAGGAAGGCTTACTGAAATGCGTTGAACATGATACGAAACGAGAGGAATGTATTTCTTAACTAAAATGTCCCCCGCTTGCGGGTCCCTGCAATCAACCCAATTTTCCCAACATAACTGCTCTTCTTCGATGGTCAGACGAGACATTGGACATCCTCCTTACATTATATACGTCTTATGATCAAAAAGGCCCTTAAAGGCCATAAATGCAACAATAATCTGATTGCAAGTGCACCTGTCATATTTTTAGCGGTTCTTTTTAAGTAAAGCCTAATCGTTACTATATGTTTTTTGTCCCTTTATTAACGGTCCGTATATTCAGTAAACAATCGTTCAAATTGAACTCGATCGTTCTCCCGCTATTCCCGCCTATATCTTCTGCAACGACTTGAATGCGCAAGTCAGATAACTCTTTCCGGACAGCATCCACATTTCGGGGACCTATTCTCATTAAATCTCCTCCTGAGGCAAATTGAAACATTTGCGCACCGCCAGCCAACTTCGCTTTTAGGAATCGAATTCTTGCTCCTTCATTTACTAAAAGCTGTACTAATTCCTTTATCGCCGTATCTGCAAATTTGGCAGCGTTGATCTGTCCCGATTTAGAGAGTGAAGAGTCAGGCAGCATGATGTGAGCCAAACCGGCAATCCCCTTTTTTTGGTCATAAACCACAACACCCACACACGACCCCAGACCAGAAGTGCGAATCGAATATGGAGGTTTTATAATATTCATATCCGCTATTCCAACCTTCACAACCTTGACCTTTAACAATTCAGTCATTAGGTGACACTCCTAAAGCGGAAAAAATGGTATCAAAAAATCCGGGATCAGGTAATAGAAAGAAATGACCGTCAATAGATTCAGCAAAATGCTGACCTTTTTCAAGTACAGTATCAATGACAATGGCTGCGTCACTTACTTGAGATAATTCCAATAATCCATAACTTAGTGTGGCCCCTACCATATCAATGCTCAATGACGGTACGGATGGATAGATATTCAATCCAGTGAAATCGGAAAGTGAAGAAAGATAGGATCCAGATAAAATATTCCCTAATTCCTGAAGGCAGGAGAGTGCCAATTCGGTATAGGGTGTGGCATCTATCAAAAAGGTTCCATCACCAGTCATTTGACGAATAAAGTATTGAGCTACCGGAAGCGAAAGGATAAAAAACATACTTCCGGAAGCATCTCCTTCTATTCTAAGGAAAACGCTGGCAACGACGTGATCGGCCCCGCCAGCCATTTCCATCATTTCATCAAAGGAAACGATCCGGACATTAGGAACATTCATATCAACTTTCCTATTAAGGATGGAAGAAAGAGCCGTTGCTGCGTTGCCTGCACCTATATTGCCAATTTCCTTCAAAATATCGAGTTGAAGAGGATTGATTTTCTCAATGAACGACATATGATTATCCTTCTTTTAACATATTTTCAGTCACTTCAAGACTTAAAGCCTTTTCCAAATTAATCAAGACGAGCAGACGCTTTTCAATTTTAGCCACTCCGCTTATGTATTCTGAAGCTAAATGTCCCACAACTTCAGGCTGCGGCTCGATACTATCCACCGGAATATCCAAAACATCATTGGCAGAGTCCACTATCAACCCCACTTCCATATCATCCAGAATGACGATGATGATTCTTGTTGATTCATCGTATGCCATCTCTTCGAAACCAAAACGTACCCGTAAATCAATGATTGGAGTGATTACACCCCTTAAATTTATGACTCCCTTAACAAACTGAACAGCCTTTGGAACTCGGGTAATATGCAGAAGCTTTTCGATACCGCTGACCTTTTCCACCGGAATGGCATATTCTTTATCCTTAATTTGAAATACGATTACTTTCATATCCTGCGACATCCGTTCCCCTCCTCTAAAAAAACTTCATGATGACAGGTGTAACCTTATGAGAACCTGAATGCGGCACGGGAGAGCAAACGTCCCATTACCTTGCCCTCTTCATCTATCATTCAATGAATCAATGTGTTGCAATCTATGATTAAAGCAACTTGTCCATCTCCAAGAATCGTTGCCCCCGATATTGCAAAGGCACTTGTTAAATAATTACCCAGTGATTTCAATACAATTTCCAGCTGCCCAATAAATGAATCAACGACTAATCCAGCTAATTTATCTCCTTTTCTTACAATGACCACAGAGAGAAACGCTTCTTCTTCCTGACTGATAGGCACTTCAAAAATATCTTTCAGGAACAGAAGTGGCAGAACCTTCCCCCTGAAGTCAATAACTTGTTGATTATGGGCATTCATGATATCTTCTTTTTTTATGATCGCAGTTTCTATAATCGATGAAAGCGGTATGGCATATTTTTCATTTTGGATTGCAACCAGCATGACAGAAATAATAGACAATGTAAGTGGAAGCTGAATAAGGAAAATGGACCCTTCGTTCTCCTTGGAATCAATCGTGACAGATCCACCGAGAGACTCAATAGTATTTTTAACTACATCCAGACCTACACCGCGCCCCGATACATCCGAAATGGTTTCCGCTGTTGAGAAACCAGAAGCGAATATCAATTCATAGATTTGCTTATCCGTTAGAGTGGCAGCAGTTTCCTTAGTTAATATCCCATTGGAAAGTGCTTTGTTCAAGACTCGCTCTTTATTGATGCCTGCACCGTCATCATCGATTTCAATGAAAACATGATTGCCGCTGTGATATGCTTTTAATAGGATTTTACCTTCTTCATTCTTCCCTTTCGCCAAACGTTCTTCAGGCGTTTCAACACCATGATCCATGGCGTTTCTTAATAAATGGACGAGAGGGTCACCGATTTCATCAATGACTGTACGATCAAGTTCCGTTTCAGCTCCGATGATTTCCAAATCGACTTTCTTGTTTAAATCCCTTGCTAATTGACGAACCATTTTAGGAAAACGATTGAATACCGTTTCCACGGGGACCATCCGCATATTCAATACGATTGTTTGTAAATCACTTGTTATACGGGACATTCTTTCAACTGTTTCGTTCAATTCTTGATTATCCAAATCACTAGAAATTTGATCAAGTCTGCCTCTATCGATTACAAGTTCCTCGAATAAGTTCATTAATATATCAAGCCGCTCAATGTTCACCCGAATGGTCTTGCTTGATGCCGGCTTAAAGGGTGCCTGTTTTTTCTTCTCATTATTATCAGTTGGAAGCTCGGTATCGGTTGTCTCTTGTTCCTGAACTTCAGCAATTTTATCCTCTTTAGCATTATTGGCGGTATGTCGCATGCCTTCAAGATCAATGGCATTTATAACAACGTGACCTACTTCTGAAACCTTCATGATTCTTTTCTTTATCTCTTCACTCGATTCTTTTGATACCATCGTGACTGTAAATTGCTGATCGAACTGCTCTTCTTCCAAAACTTCAACAGGTGGGTGTGACTTGATTATTTCACCTGATTTTTCAAGCACCTCAAATACCATAAACACCCGGGCAGCTTTTAAAAGACAGTCTTCACGCAAACCTATCGAAATCTCAAAGCTATTGAAGCCTTGATCTTTGGACTGCTGAAGCACTGTCCATTCAAATTCATCGTACTCTCCCGCAGTCATTTCCTCCATTTCAAGAACGACAGAAGCTGCAGCAATCTCTGCACTGGAGGAAGTAACCGGCGACTCCCCTTTTCCAATCAATTCAAGCTGGTGAACAACCCTCTTCACATCTCTTTTTCCATCTCCACCTTCAGCAATGGACATGACCATCGCTTCTAAATCATCAACCGCTAAAAATATCACATCAAATAATTCGGGCGTAAGGATGATTTGACTGTTTCGGATCGCATCCAAAACATTCTCCATTTTATGGGTTAAATTGGCTAAGTCCTCATATCCCATAGTTGCCGACATCCCTTTTAGGGTATGGGCTGAACGAAAGATTTCGTTCACAATCGAGAGGTCTTCCGGGTTCTTTTCGAGTACCAGCAACTGTTCGCTGCACGTTTGAAGATGTTCTTTACTTTCCTCTATAAATACCTCTAGATACTGGTTCATATCCATACACTTTCCACCTCCAAGTGTTAACAATAACTTATTATCACTTTAGCTATTTTTTCTACATCCTTTATGTAATCAATTAAATTGGTATTGATTGCCGCTTTCGGCATACCAAAAACGATTGATGTTTCCTGTGATTCGGCTATAGCTTTTAAAGGACCCCATTGCTTCAGCTTAGTAAGCCCCATCGACCCATCCATGCCCATCCCGGTCATGATAACGGCTATTTTCGCAAGATCCTTCATTTCACTTACCGATTCAAATAGCACATCAACCGACGGCCGATGTCCATTTCGCAATTCGGATTGATCCAAAAGGACCGCCAAGCTCATTCCGACTTTTTTCACTTTTAAGTGAAAACCTCCAGGTGCTATGTAGGCGACACCTTTTTGTATCAGTTCTCCCTCTTCAGCTTCCTTCACTTTAATCTTGCATAATGAGTTCAAGCGTGTTGCCAAAGATTTTGTAAAACCGGGGGGCATGTGCTGGACAATGAGTATAGGCGCATCAATATCTAGTGGGAGTTCTGTCAAGACGGTCTGAAGCGCTCTTGGACCTCCAGTAGATGTACCAATGACTATTATCTTCTTGTTTCTATAGGACCATGTTTTTTTATTTTTTTCGTTTTTTGTTGATTCTATTGAATCTATTTTACTATATTTTTCCCAAAACGATGGGCTTATTTCCATATTCATTGCATTTTTTTGTAGTTTGTGAACATTTGCCCTGCTGGCTGCCATAACTTTTTCAAGGAGTTCTGTCTTAATTTTATGTAAATCCAATGAAATGGCACCTGAAGGTTTAGCCACAAAGTCAAAGGCTCCACTGTCCATGGCAGCAAATGTATTTTCCGTTCCTTCTTTCGTTGTGCTCGATAACATGACTACAGCAGTTGGACATTCCCTCATGATCCGGTTTAATGCTTCCAATCCGTCCATAACCGGCATTTCTACATCCAAAGTCACGACATCGGGTTTTAAAGCCTTTATTTTATCTAAAGCATCTCTTCCATTCCTAGCAGTCCCGATGACTTCAACTCTGCTATCTTCTGTTAAAAACTCTGAAATTAACTTTCTCATAAACGCAGAATCATCCACTATCAGCACTTTTACAATACCCATGAAAGGAGACCTACTTTCCAAGAAAATATCTCTTCATATTTCGGAGGAAATGGCTTCTTTGCAAAGTCAATTCTCCCCCAAATGAATGATTTGCATATCTCGACGCAATGTCCATAATAGCTTTGGATACAGCTGCCTCAGGATCGAAAAGAATGAAGGGCATTTGTTTGGTAACAGATTTTGATACTATTCCATCGTCTGGTAAGTACCCTAGAGCCACTGTTTCCCGACCCAAAAATTTCACTAGTGCATTTTGGAGCCGCTTAATCGTTTCTTTGCCGTCCTTACTCGTGAAAACCCTATTGCAAACAAGGAACAACGGAACCTCTTTATTTACGGAGTTAATATATTTCATAGTGGAGTATGCATCCATGATTGAAGTAGGTTCAGGCGTCGTGATAACGACTAATTCATCCACACATAACATGAATTTCATAGAATCCTGAGTAATACCTGCTCCCATGTCAAATAAAATATAATCGTAGCTAACCAACAATAAACTGAATTCTTCATTAAAACGGGTATACTTATCTTCATCAAGTGAAAAGAGATTCGTCAGCCCCGTTCCACCGGTAATGATTGAAATATTCCCCGGTCCTGCCGTGATGATATCTTTTAAACTACAATCATTTTCAAAGAAATCAATAATACTGTAGGGAGAGTCTTCCCCTATCAAAATATCAATATTCCCCATACCAATATCCATGTCGAACAAAAGGACCTTTTTCCCCCTCTGGGATAAGGCAATGGAAAAATTCAAGGAAAAGTTTGATTTTCCCACTCCTCCCTTCCCGCTTAAAACGGCAATCGTCCTGGCCATTGATTGATTTTGGCGGGCTTCCAATCTTCTTCGTAAGTTCTCAGCTTGATCTTTCATATTTTTTAGCCTCAAAAGCCATTTTCAATAGCTGTGATGATGTAGCTATTTCAATATCGTCTGGCACATTCTGTCCATCTGTTATATAAGCGGCTCCTAATTTATGAGTGTGTATAAAATTGAATATAGCCCCGAAAGTGGAGGTTTCGTCCGCTTTTGTAAAAATCACCTGTTTAATCGGTATGGTGGCAAACTGTCGATAAATATCTTCCATATCCTTTTGTTTTGAGGTTAATGACAACACTAAATAGGTTTCCATCTCATCTGTAAAATGGATGATTTCATTAAGATCCTTGACATATTGCGGGTTACGGAAATTCCTCCCGGCCGTATCTATAAAAACATAATCATAATGGGAGAAACGTTCAGTCGCCTTTTTGAAATCCTCCAAATTATAAGCGACTTCAATCGGAACGTTTAAAATCTTCGCATATGTCTTAAGCTGATCTATTGCAGCAATCCTGTACGTATCCGTCGTAATGAAAGCCACCTTTTTATCATGCTTCAACATGGTTTCCGCAGCTACTTTTGCTAAGGTCGTTGTCTTTCCCACACCTGTTGGGCCAACAATATTAATATATTTTTTTTGCAGCCCAGGTTTTCCGTTTTCAACCTTTTCCAAAATACCGTACATGGCTTCCTCCAACCAAACTTGAATCTCTTCATCAGTTGATTGTTGTTTGAAAACGAACCATTTCTCAAGTAGTTCATCCATGATTTGGGAGCGGAGTGATATATCTACTTCTTGCTCCATTAGGTAATCGTGGAATTTCTGCAGTTTCCCCGGATATTCTCTATCAGGAGAATAGATTTGCATACTCTTGATCATATCTTTCAAACCTTCTATTTCTTTTAATAAATCGGCACTTTCCTTATTGCCCTCATTAATATCAGGTGTATGATTTGCCATTTTCGGCTTCGATGGCAACTTCTTCGATTTCTGTTTCATTACCGTTTGGATAGGCTGGGAAACCGGGTCTATGGCTGCAATGACCTCAATACTCCTCTTTTTGAATAATCCTAGGAAACCACCATTATACACAGCTTTTGAACTTAAGATGACCGCATCACTGCCTAGTTCCCCCCTTATTCGCTTCATCGCCTCGTTCATTGATGGTGCCAAATATTTTTTTACCTTCAATCGATATTCACCACCCCTACACTTTGTACTTCTACATTCGATTCTAGTTCATTGTATGAAAGAATCGGTACATTAGGAAAATAACGTTCAGTTAATTGCCGGGCATACATCCTTACCGCAGGAGAGCATAGTAAGATCGGTTGGTGATCCATTAACGTCAGCTCTTCCAATTTGGCTGCAATTGCCTCCAATATGGATTGCGATTTAGTTGGATCCAATGATAAAAAGTTACCATGTTCGGTTTGCTGTACACCATCGGCAATGGCCTTTTCCACTTTCCCCGATAATGTTATGACTTTAATTCTATTTTCATCAGCAATAAAAGAATTCGTTATCTGTCTGGCTAAATTCTGCCTTACATATTCAGTCAGCAAATCTGTATCAGTCGATAACTTTCCATAATCAGCAAGTGTTTCGAAAATGACCGGTAAGTTCCTTATAGAAACTTTTTCCTTCAATAATTTTGCCAATACCTTTTGAACATCACCTATAGACAAGGGATTCGGAGTGACTTCCTCTACTAGTATAGGTGAGGATTCATGGAGATGATCGATTAATTGTTTCGTTTCCTGCCTGCCCAATAGTTCCTGTGCATTGGCCTTTATGACTTCCGTCAGATGTGTGGATACTACACTTGGCGGGTCTACTACCGTATACCCCATCATCTCCGCATGTTCTTTCATATCATCCGTGATCCATTTGGCTGGTAAACCGAAGGATGGTTCTATCGTATCGATTCCTTCTATTGAATCATCCTCCATCCCTGGACTCATGGCCAAGAAATGATTAAGGAGCAATTCCCCCTTTGCCATGACACTTCCTTTAATTTTCAGCCGATACTCATTAGGATTCAACTGAATGTTATCACGTATTCTGACGACAGGAATCACGAGCCCCAATTCAATTGCAAGCTGCCTGCGAATCATGACGACCCGGTCCAGCAGGTCCCCGCCTTGATTGGCATCTGCAAGTGGAATCAATCCATACCCAAACTCAAATTCGATCGGGTCGACATTTAAAAGGTTAACGACGCTTTCTGGACTTTTCATTTCATCCGTTTCCAGGACTTCTTCCATTTCTTGTATTTCACTTTCATCCTGCTGTGGTATCCTTGAAATCGTATAACCTCCAACGACTAATAAAGCAGCAATCGGCATGGTGAATAAGTCGGAAATGGGAGTGAATAATCCTAAAAGGAAAATGGTCGCTGCTGTCAGGTAAAGCATTTTAGGAAATTGAAATAACTGTTCAACAATATCCGCTCCGAGGTTTCCATTTGAGGCTGCCCGAGTGACGACGATTCCCGTTGCTGTCGAAATCAATAAAGCAGGTATCTGACTCACGATACCGTCACCAACTGATAACATGGAAAAATGTACAGCGGACTCTCCAAAACTCATGTCCAATTGCATAACGCCAATGATCATACCAAAAATCAAGTTAATGATGACAATGATGATTCCTGCTATGGCATCACCTTTAACAAACTTACTCGCTCCATCCATGGATCCATAAAAGTCTGCTTCGTTACTTATTTTTTCCCTTCTGGCACGCGCTTCGTTTTCGGAGATCATCCCTGCATTTAAATCTGCATCAATGGCCATCTGTTTCCCTGGCATCGCATCCAGCGTAAACCTTGCAGCAACCTCCGAGACCCGTTCGGATCCTTTCGTGATGACGATGAAATTGATGATGACCAAAATGATGAATACAACTAATCCAACAAGCACGTTACCTCCGACTACAAACGAACCAAAAGTTTCTACAACCCCACCAGCATCACCATAGGTCAAAATGGCACGAGTCGTCGAAACATTCAACCCCAGCCTGAACAATGTCAATAAAAGGAGCAAGGAAGGAAAGATTGAAAATTCGAGAGGTTCTTTCATATTCATCGTAGTCAATAGAACCAGCAGCGCAAGAGAGATATTTAAAAGGAGTAAAATACTTAACAACCATGTTGGCAATGGAATGACCAACATGGCAACGATCATGATGACGCTCGAAATAACAACTAAATCTCTTGCTCGCATGTTTTTTCTCTCCTAACTAGCGGGTTACCCTGTTACTTCTTTACAGTTTACCTTTGGTTTTATATACAAAGGCTAATATTTCAGCGACCGCCTTAAAGAACTCCTCAGGTATCGCTTGACCTAATTCAGCTTGATCATATAAAGACCTGGCCAAAGGCCGATTTTCTACCATGATCACATCATTTTCTTTAGCAATGAATTTAATTTTCTGAGCGACAAAATCAACGCCTTTTGCCACTACATACGGAGCCTCGGCCTTATCTTCATCATATTTTAAAGCAATAGCAAAATGCGTCGGGTTAGTGATGACGACATCCGCATTGGGAATTTCCTGCATCATTCTTTGAGCGGCCATCTGCCTTTGCTTTTGCTTAATCTTGGATTTGATAAGCGGGTCCCCTTCGGAATTTTTATATTCATCCTTAATATCCTGTTTGGACATACGGATGTTTTTTTCAAAGTCATATTTTTGATACAAATAGTCTAATAGAGCAATGAACAATAAAGCCACGGCAGCATAAAATCCTACTTTAATCGTAATATCCGCCAATGTTGCCATCGCTGCTTCCACAGAAATCTGTGATAACATCATAATCTCGCCCATGCGCTGCCATAGTACATAAAAGGCAACAAAACCAACAAAAGATATTTTAAGAATGGATTTTAATAATTCAACAATTGCCCGCATTGAAAAAATACGTTTGAACCCTTTAATGGGATCCAATTTTTCAAGTTTAAACTGAATGGATTCAGTCGAAAACAAAAAACCGATTTGCATGACATTAGCCAATACCCCAGCCACTATCGCTGCAGCAAAAACGGGTCCAAGGACGAGACCCATCTCCTTTAAAACCTCAATCATGATAATTTGTACATTCTCCTCGCTGAATCCAGTCGATGTAAAATGTTGCAGAT
This sequence comes from Peribacillus sp. NPDC006672, assembly GCF_050274955.1. Taxonomy (NCBI): domain Bacteria; kingdom Bacillati; phylum Bacillota; class Bacilli; order Caryophanales; family Bacillaceae; genus Peribacillus; species Peribacillus sp. NPDC006672. Next base: position 117,300 of record NZ_JBNNOR010000008.1, on the reverse strand, counting down.
ATTCTTTCATTAGACCCAGCAAATGATTATACATGTACGGCCCCATAAGCAATAGCACTGAAAACACTGCAATTAAATTAACAGAGGTATTTACATCCTGACTCTTTGCCACCTGACCCTTTTTCTTCGAATCCTGACGTTTTTTTGGAGTCGCCTTTTCGGTCTTCTCACCAGCGAAAAACTGTAAATCCAGCTGAAACCTCTCCATATCAAACGCCTCCCATCAACTGCATTAGATGACGCATCGTCAAAAGCAAAAAATTAAAAAGTTGGGTGACAACCGTCATCATCATCCCCATCACCAGTACTATAACCACTAACCCGGCTATGATTTTCACTGGAATTCCGACCACGAACACATTTAATTGAGGGACTGTCCTAGCAAGGATTCCAAGCGTGACATCTACTAAGAAAATACTTCCCACGACTGGTATGGACATTTGAAAAGCAATCATGAAAGCTTTACTGAATGCTTTCGCCAAATATTCGATTAGTGTATGATCTCCGAATGGCACAAATAATTGGTCAATCGGGATGAACTGATAGCTATAAAAGATTCCATCCAAAAGCAAATGATGGCCGTTAGTACTCAATAGGAATAATAAGGCGATTGTGTAAAGGTATTGTCCCATCAATGGGCTTTGAGCCCCAGTTTGGGGATCGATGACATTGGCAATTGAAAAGCCCATTTGAAAATCAATCAATCCACCAGCGATTTGAACGGCCGATAAAATCATATAGGCAGCAAACCCAATGAAAAGCCCTACAAGCGCTTCCTTTATAATTAATAAATAAAATGTGACATCCAAGTCCAGAACCGGGGCTTCAATGGTATAGTACATGATCCAGGCAAGGAAGATCCCTAGCCCTACTCGATGTTGTACCGGTATTGAACGATAAGAAAAAATCGGCATGGCCACGAAAAACGTAGTGACCCTTACTACAATTAATAAAAAGGCGGGAAAGTGCGGAAATATTTCTTCCATGCCCTACCCTACAAATCGATTCAGATTACCGAATATTTCATTTGCATATGATAATAGATGGCTCAGCATCCATGGAGCCAATAATATGAGTCCCAATAAGACTGCCACGATTTTTGGAACGAATGCCAAGGTTTGTTCCTGAATCTGTGTAGTCGCCTGAAAAATGCTTACTAATAGCCCTACAATAAGAGCAATTACCATCAATGGACCAGCGATAATCAAAACTGTATAAATTCCTTTTTCTGCTACATCAATAACAAACTCTGCACTCACTTTTTCTCACCTGCTTAAAAACTCTGTAATAATGACTTCACTACTAAATACCATCCGTCGACAAGAATGAAAAGGAGGATTTTAAATGGCAGGGAAATCATGACTGGCGGCAACATCATCATCCCCATCGACATCAGGACACTTGCAACGACCATATCAATAACCAAAAATGGAATGAAAATCATAAAACCTATTTGAAAAGCTGTTTTGATTTCACTGATTGCAAAAGCTGGTACAAAGGCAGTCAAGGGAATGTCCTGTATCGTTTCCGGTTTATCCACCTTGGCATACTCCAAGAATAAAGCCAGATCCTTTTGCCTTGTATGCGCACTCATGAATTCCTTAAAAGGTATCGAGGCCTGCACATATGCCTCTTCTAAATCTATTTCTTCATTAAATAACGGGGTTAATGCCTTTTCATTCACTTCCTGAAAAGTCGGTGCCATTATGAAGAATGTCATGAAAAGAGCCAGGCCGACCAGCACCTGATTCGGCGGCATCTGCTGTGTAGCCAGCGATGTTCTCACAAAGCTCAGGACAATGATGATTCTTGTAAAACAGGTCATCAAAATCAATATGCTTGGGGCCAGTGATAAAACGGTCATTAGAAGAACAAGTTTGACGGAAGTAGAGACATTGGCGGGGTCACTGTTATTAAAAAACTCCATGAACTCATTCATTCATTGCCTCTTCCTTTCCTATCAAGCTCATTCAACAGCTTCTTCCTGCTTTCAGACATTTGATCGAGTTGATTTTTGAACTCTGCAGGGAAACTGGCGGTTTCGGATTCTCTTTTATTCAACCACTTATTTTTCAACTTCATTGCAAATTCCCCAGGCTGGATCATTTGATCGATCTTATCGTTGTAATCTCTCAAAAGCTGTTCATATTCCTCAGGATTATCTATTTCTTTCAAGAGTTGAATATTTTCACCAACCCCAATCACCAATATCCGCCCGCCGACTTTAACAAGCTGGACAGAACGATTTGCACCAAGGCTCGTGCCGCCTAAATTCTCAACTGAATTTGCTTTTTGATACGATTTACTTTTTTTATTGATGAACTTTAATAGGATATATAGAATAGACACCACAAAAATAGTAGCAAATATCATCCTAAGAAATTCCCAAACGGTTATTCCAATTTTATCCGGATTCGAAGCCTGTTTGGTAGATTGCGAGTCTTTTGATTCATCCTCATCCACTTTTAAATCATCATGCTTTTTATAAACATCCTTCACCGTTTTATCAAGATCTTCCGCATGGGCCTGTATGGCCCCAGAGAAGAATACTGCAATCATCAATGAGACCTGAAGCCATTTTTTAATAAAAAACAATATGAAGACACCCTCTTAACTTAATGCTTTATTTATGGCTTCCAATACCCGGTCTGCCTGGAATGGCTTCACGATAAAGTCTTTTGCACCCGCCTGGATTGCATCAATGACCATGGCTTGTTGACCCATCGCTGAACACATAATGACCTTGGCTTGAGGATTAACCTTTTTAATTTCCTTTAATGCAGTAATTCCATCCATTTCAGGCATGGTAATATCCATCGTTACAAGATCAGGAAGCGTTTCTTTATATTTGACCACTGCTTGGGCTCCATCTGCTGCTTCCCCGACAATTTCAAAGCCATTTTTAGAAAGGATATCCTTTATCATCATTCTCATAAATGCTGCATCGTCCACAATTAAAATTCTATTAGCCATTATTCTCGTCCCCCAAATTATCTGATTTTATTTAATCGGTCACTTTGACTCATGATATCCGTAACACGTACGCCAAAGTTTTCATCAATCACTACAACCTCACCTTTTGCTATCAAGCGACTGTTTACCAGGATATCCACTGGCTCGCCGGCTAATTTATCCAATTCGATGATAGATCCGGAGGACAGCTCCAAAATATCCTTGACAGAGCGCTTCGTTCTCCCGAGCTCCACAGTTACCTGTAGGGGGATATCCATCAGCATGCTAAGGTTTTTCGTTTCAGCCTCTTGAAGCTGGAAGGGCTGAAAACTAGTGAAACTAGCAGGCTGAACATTTACCGGCTGCCCTGCTGGTACGGATGAAACTCCAAAATGTTGCGGCACATTCGGTATTTGGTTCGTAGGGTGGGTTTGGTAACCGCCTTGCCCAAAAGATTCATTTGCCGATTGATTAGACCCGGCGTCTTGGAATGGTGCCGGCTCCTGAGGTGGAATGTTTGTTACTGGATCACTTAGTACTTTTTCCATTTTCGTATCGGTCGGTTCACTTTCGCCCGTTCCATTCAATAATTCAGAGACTAACCCTTTAGCAAATTCTAAAGGCAACAATTGCATAATACTGGAATCAATTAAGTTACCGACACGGAGTCGGAACGAGATTTTTGCAAATAAATCTTCGTCTGGTATCGCATTTTCCCCTTCACCATTTAAAAAGTTAAGTAAATCTATGCTAGGAGGGGAAATATCCACTTTTTTACTGAAAATGGTCGACATCGATGTAGCAGCAGACCCCATCATTTGGTTCATGGCCTCCTGGACCGCACTCAATTGAATTTCTCCGAGCATGTCAGAAGGATTCTCCCCATCACCGCCAAGCATCAAATCTGCAATGATTGCAGCATCGCTCTGCTTGATGACCAGCATATTAATACCTGAGAAACCCTCGGTATATTGCACTTGAATCGCTACATACGGATGAGGAAATTCTTCCGCAATCTGTCCCCTTTCAATTAAGGTAACCGTCGGGGTGGTGATATCCACTTTCTGATTCAACAAAGTGGATAAGGCAGTAGCCGAACTTCCGAAAGAGATATTACCAATTTCCCCGAGGGCGTCGAGTTCCATCATTGATAAATAATCGTCAATCATAAGAGATTTCATCTCATCTTCTATATCACTTGTACCTTTTAAAAGAGCATCTATTTCGTCTTGTGAAAGCATTTCACCACTTACCATCTTCGTCTCCCCCTTTCAAAATATCAAGAATCTGGATAGCGTGTTTTTTTCCAACTTTTCCTGGCTGCCCATTGAATTTTGGGACTCCTCCAATTTTAATGGTCAAAGGTTCATCAATTGCCTTATTTAAATCGATGATATCACCAACATCTAGCAGTAAAAAATCCTGGATGGTGATATCGGTAGAACCAAGTTCGGAAATAATGGGAAGGTCTGCGTTTCGGATACGCTTTTCCAAAACCATGATTTCCTCTGGAATTTTTTCCTTTTGGGAATTTTCCAACCAATAATGAGCAGATAACTTTGGAATGATTGGTTCTAATACGACGTGAGGAATACAAATATTAATCATTCCACTCGTTTCGCCGATTTGTGTATTCAAGGAAATGACAACAACAGTATCGTTGGGCGAAACCAATTGAAGAAATTGTGGATTCACCTCAAACTCTGTCATCACCGGTTCGATTTCAACAATCGTTCCCCAGGCCTCCTGTAAATTTTCAAAAGCCTTCTCGAATAAATTCGACATGATTTTCGTTTCTATTTCCGTTAAACTATCTACCTTATTCACGCTTATGCCCCGCCCGCCCAAAACTCGATCCATCATGGAATAAGCTATATTCGGGTTGACCTCAAGAATGATTCGGCCATCCAATGGCGGCACCTCAAACACATTCAGGATGGTAATTTTCGGGATCGATCGAATAAACTCTTCGTATGGTATTTGATCTGCAGAAGCAACGGATATTTGAACATATGTCCTAAGTTGAGCCGAAAAGTATGTGGTCAGCAACCTTGCAAAGTTCTCATGTATCCTAGTCAAACTTCGGATTTGATCCTTTGAAAACCGAAGTGCCCTTTTAAAGTCATACACTTTCACTCTTTTTTCTATTTCTTCTTTCTTTAAATCATCTGCATCCATTTCACCTGTGGAAATGGCCGATAATAAAGCATCGATTTCATTTTGCGATAATATTTCCCCGGACATTAACACTCACCTCCAAAGCTTCCCCTTCTTATTTAATGAAGCAAGGAAGTTCTTATTGAAGAATCGAGGAAGTTATATAAACCTTTTCAACTTTTCCTTCTTCCATTAATTCATTCATTCTAGTCTTTAGCTCTTCTTGAAGCTTTTCCTTGCCTTTTTTACCGGTTAACACTTCCGCTTTCATTTCGGATAGTTCGGTAATAATGATATTTTTCACTTGAAAACTTCTTTTTTCCAATTCTTCTTTTGCTTTTTTATTTTCTGTTTGGACCATAAATGAGATTTTGATATAATCATTGCCAGCAAGATTCGTTGTAATTTCGGGAATTTCAACTGATGATTTGACAATATCGTCAATGCTAGGTTTTTCTTCTGCTGATGTGGGGTCAGATAACTTTGTCACAACCACGAATGCTATGACACCAACAAGCGTTATGGCCACGAATATAATCAACATAATTGAAAATAGATTTTTTTTCATGATTTTTCCTCCACATCATTACGAAAACCGAGAATATTCACGGTACGATAAAATTGTATAATAGCTTCAACCATTTCCTCTTCTTTCTCAAGCACAACGATTTTCTTACCATTTGTAAAAGTAATGGTGGTATCTGGCAATGACTCGACTGTATCTATGTACAATGCATTTATATGAAAGCATTTTCCATTGAGCCTTGTGACTTTGATAATGATATTTAGGAGCCAGAGCAATAAGCACCTGGCTCCTCCCCCCTTAACCTATCGTTTTAAGTTAACCAATTCTTGTAAAATTTCATCCGATGTCGTGATGATCCGGGAATTCGACTGGAAACCACGTTGCGCAACGATCATTTCAGTAAACTCTTCCGATAAATCTACATTGGACATTTCCAAGGAACCTGATGCAATCAACCCCCGGCCCTCACCTGCGGTATTGATGTTTGCAGTACCTGAGTTGATTGATTCCTGAAAAGTATTACCACCTGTTTTCGTCAAGCCTGATGGATTAGAAAACTTGGCAACGGCCAGTTGGCCTAATGTTGTGATCATACCGTTGGAATAAACGCCATTTATTTCCCCTGATGCACCAATATTAAAGCTTTCCAGTTTCCCTTCTTTATTACCATTTGGATTGACAAGAGCAGTCGTAGCACCTTTAGATTGATTAAGTTTCGAGAAATCAAAATCCAATTTGATTTTTTGAACGCTTTCATCAGCATCCGTATCCGGGTCATTCTCTTTGCCACTTGAAATGTTAATGGTTAGACCTTCCTTAGTTTTATCAGCTTCCACTATCTGACCATTAGCATCGAAATTAACAGAAGTGAACGGTTTTGGTTTAGTAGCTGAAGTATCCTCTAAATCAGCAGGTTCTTCATCAAAAACACCCCATTTACCATCACTATTTTTTTGGAAATAGATAGTTGCCGTTTGTTCTTTACCCTTTGCATCCACGACTTTTATTTGCTGACTAAATACGGTACCATCAATTGCGTCAGCAGATAGATTTTCACCTACTGATATTTTAGTAGTTGTTACACCAGGTAATATTGCATTGACGTTAACCGCAACGTCACCGAGAATATTTGATCGTTTTCCGTTTTCATCAACCTTGTAAGCTTGTACCTTCAACCCATTCGAGTTGACAAGCGTACCATTAGCATCTAGATAAAAGTTTCCTGCACGTGTATACGAAACTGCATCGCCTTGTTTGACAATGAAATAGCCATCCCCAGATATCCCCAAGTCAAGATCGCGGCCGGTCGTTTGCAAGCTTGACTGTGTATGGATGGTATCGATTGTAGCAATCGTGGAACCCAACCCAATTTGTTTAGAATTGGTTCCGCCTCTATTGGCTGTTGCTGCACTTGCCCCAGATACCGTTTGATTCATGGCATCGCTGAATGTTACACGGCTTTTTTTGAAACCATAAGTATTTACATTGGCGACGTTATTACCGATAACATCCAATTTTGTTTGTAAGTTTTTTAACCCGCTTATTCCCGAATACATTGAACGAAGCATGTAAAAGCTCCCCTTTCATATAGCGACTGCTTCTGTCATTCCACAGTCTAGGCTTCCTATTCTAGGTCCAGCCTATTAATCCAAAATTATAGTTCCATTGATGTTCGTAAAAATTCGAGATGATGCTTCATCCCTGTCCATGACTGTGATGACTTTGTTTTTTTTCGTGCTTACTATGAGTGCCGCATTTTCTGTAAGGATAAGAGATTCGGTCACGCCCATCTTTTTGGCTTCATTAGCTTTATCGGTTATTTTTTCCCAGGTTTGTGGTGGTATTTCTATATTTCTTTCATTTATCCGCATTTGAGCATGTTTACTAATGGTCAATTTTTCATTAGTGGAAACAGCTAATTGAAATGCTGTTGGAAACCTTGTTGGATCATCTGCCCTTGCCTTAACGGCAATTTTGTTTGTGCCATCATCTGAGCGGAATTTGCTTGAAAACCAAGTTTATTCATATTCCCGCCCATTAAGCTTCAGCGATTTTAATCAATTGCTCTGATGATAGCCTGTTGTTGCTTTCATCATCCACTTCAATTTGCAGCTTGCCATTATTCATGGACACAGCGATAACGACAGCCGATGCCTCTCCATTTTTTTCATCCATCCAGGAAACACGTTTGCCAATTAATTCACTTGCCGCCGTTAAGCTATTTGCCGAGGAACTTGTTTGTTTCATTTCTGAAATATTGGCGGGTACAAGCTTCGTGCCATCTTCTAAAATGAAATAAACACCATCACCTTTATATTGGATCGACTTCACGATGCCTGTTCCTTCTTCTACCGCAAGATCATCATCACCATCACCTAATTTATGCCAAGTGACTTCCTTACCGACAAAAGAGTTAAAGTTCATGATACTATTTTGTTGATTGATATCGATTATTTCTTCCAATTGGGCTCCCATATTCATCATTTGTTCCAGAGTAGAAAAAGTGGCCATTTGGGCGATGAATTCCGTGTTGTCCATCGGATTTGACGGATCCTGGTTTTGAAGCTGGGTAAGCAACAATTTCAAGAAATCATCCTTTCCTAATGCATCCCCGTTTTTTCTGTTTTCAGTTTGATATTTTGATAATAATAGTGACGTATCAATGGTCGTCATTTTAACACCTACACTTCCAGATTTAACAACGCTTCGGCAAGGGATCCCGTAAACTCACTATCCGTCTCATCATTGCTTTCTTCCTTACTCTCTTGTTGTTTATTTTGTTCATCCGCATCTTTCTGGCTGAATTTCTCGGGGTTAAAAGCATTGAAGGCCTGTGATATTTCTATTTTTTCAATTTGAATGTTCTGACCGCTAAAGGCTTGTTTTAAGCCATGAATCTGTTTCTCCAGCATATCTTTGGCCTGAGCAGTAGTAGCCATAATCTTGGCTGAAAGCAAACCATCCTTTTGAATCAACTCGATTCTAAGTGACCCTAGATGTTCGGGATTCAATCTGATCAAAAGTTTATTTACACCGTTGGTTCCGCTAAAATTAGCCTTACTCAAAATATTTTCAAATTGTTTAACAAACTCTTCTTGACTGACAGTTTGCTCACCTTTGGAAGCTGTCAAGACGAATTGCTCCAACTTTGTCATGAGCAAAGGCAAACCAGGACCTTGATGGTTACCGCTATCAGCATTTTGCAAAGTCACACCGCTGCTGCTTGTCCTGCCTTTACTTACCTTGTCACTCCCAGCTAATTGCAAGAATGCGCTTTTCAATGTTTCTATTGTTTTATTTTGCCCATTTTCCAAAATGTTGGATTGACGATGTTCTGATTTTGATTCTGACTGATTGGAAAGCATTTTCTCCAGTTTCCCCGTTATCCCTTCAAGCAGGTTTTTCATTTGTTTCTGTATGGCCGCTTCATCTTGTGTCATATCCTTACTCTCCGAGAGAAGATCTTGAATCTTAGCCAGTTTCAAAAGATTCACCACACCAGATAATGGGAGCTCATGCCATTCTTCTTCACTCAATTCAGTAACTTTTTTTAGGATTGTATATAGTTCCATGACATTGGCAGATAACAAACTTTGTGAATTCAGGCTGAAGTCATCCATTTCTTGTTCTACATCCATTTCCTCTATGCTCGCAAAGAAATCCGTAAGGGCACCCTCATCATCTCCGGCTACATTTTTTAGTACCTGTAATAGAAGGGTGCTGAATTCTTCATGGTTGTTTACAGAAATATCTTCAACAACACTCTCTTCCCCAGTATCACTTAACCTTTCAAGTTTCAAAAAACCAAGCAAGTCCTTTATAACAGACAATCGTTCTTCGGTGATGTCGCCTAAATCCGATGGAGCGGGAAGTTCTGCCACTAAGGCGGATTGAAGGACCGAACCAAACCCGGAATTGGTTTGCTGATTTTGCTTAATTGGTGCCTTTTGACTTAATGATGCCAAGGGGAGTAAAGAATTAATGGCTGAATTCATATATTATTCACCTCCTTAATCTTTCCTCTTAAGGACTTTGTTCAGTTAGTTTCTTCGTTAACCTTGCAGCATCAGCCGTTGTCATTTGCTCCAATACCTTAGCTAAAGTGGCTGCTTTCATACTTGAGAGAATCTCCACTGCGTCTTCATCATTCATTTCAGTAATGATAGGTGCAGACTTCTTAGGAGCCATGGTTTCATAAGTGCGGATTATATTTTTGAACGCCTGTTTACTACCATTCTGACTACCCTTAAGTTGATTCATTTCAGTTTGAAGCTGCTGTTTTTCCGCTCCTGCCTTTTTAATGGCCTTGTCACGTGTATCAATGATGCCCTCAAGCTTGCCTATCTCTTTTTCCTTGTTTTCAATCTCAGCTTCTAATTTTTCGAGCTTCATCGAAACTTTCTCATTTTCCTTGGCTGAATTACCGTTCTCTTCATCCTTATGACCCGATTCAATGAAGGGTATCTTCCCAGACATTCCCTTGGCCTTTTCCACAACATTGACACCTGCAACTGTAAAAACGATCAACGCTACAGTTACCGCAAAGATTAAAGAAATGAAGATGACAAGGAACCATTGGAACTTACTTATCTGGCTTTTTTCCAATTCTTCCAATCCATTAGATTCACTTTTTTTACGCATTCTATCACCTAACGCCTTTGCTTAAGAATTGCCGGATAGAAATTTCATCCATTTGTTTATTCTCGGCTTCCTTTATGACATCAAGGAATTTAAGAAAATCATTTTCTTTCATTTTCTCGTACTTTTTAACCTCAATATTTCTATCCATTAATATATCCCGTTGAACATTCATCTTGTATCGCGCTTCAATGACTTCCTGTTGACAATGGCTTAAGAGTTTTTCCAAGTTGTCCATAAATAACTGATGATGGCGAATTTCCTGAACGGATAATCCATTTCGCAGCTTTTCCTGTTGAAACTCAAGCAACTCTTCTTTTTTCTTTAAAAGCCTATATAACTTTTCTGCCACTTCTTCAAATTTTTTTAGCGCAGTATTATATTTAGCTAATGCATCGTTTTTTTCTTTTTCCTTAATGGTCAGGATCTTCTCGAATTTATATTGATAAATCATAACTAATCACCTTTCCCCATCAATTCGACAAGGGCGTTAATACTATTATCTTTTGGAGCTTTTTCATGGGTGCCTTGCTTTAAAAATGAAATGATCTCAGGATAGCGTGTAATGGAGTTATCAATTTGTTTGGAAGAGCCCTTCTTATACGCTCCTATATTAATCAAATCTTCAGACTCCATATAGGTTGATAAACTTGCCCTTAATTTTTCTGCGGAATTTTTATGTATGTCCCCAACAATATTGTTCATGACACGACTTATACTCTTCAAGACATTGAGCGCTGGAAACTGTCCTTTATTGGCTAAGTTACGGTCTAGTATGAAGTGACCATCCAATATTCCCCTAACAGCATCAGCAATCGGCTCATTCATATCATCACCGTCGACGAGAACCGTATAAAACGCTGTAATGGTACCCAGCTGATTTGTTCCCGTTCTTTCGAGTAATCTTGGAAGGATGGCAAAAACGGAGGGCGTATAACCTTTGGTCGTGGGCGGTTCTCCGATAGCAAGCCCAATTTCCCTCTGGGCCATCGCGACCCTCGTGACCGAATCCATCATCAGCATCACATTCAATCCCTTATCACGAAAATATTCGGCGATAGCAGTTGCCGTTAAAGCGCCTTTTATCCTCATCAACGCTGGCTGATCAGATGTCGCCACAACAACGATTGATCGTGCCAGCCCTTCTGGTCCAAGATCTTTCTCAATGAATTCACGAACTTCACGGCCACGTTCTCCAACAAGACCGATTACGTTCAAGTCAGCCGTCGTATTCCTTGCTACCATGCCAAGCAACGTACTTTTCCCAACACCGCTCCCAGCAAAGATACCAACACGTTGACCTTTTCCAACTGTTAATAAACTATCAATCGCACGTACTCCTACATCTATCGGCTCATTAATGGGAGGGCGTTTCATCGGATTTGGCGGATCTTGATCCACTGGAACGGTAGCTAAACCCTTTGGAAGCAATGAATCATCAATGGGATGTCCCAATGGGTCGACTACCTTGCCAATGAGCCCTCCTCCCACCTTTATCTCAAGGCTCCGTCCGCTTCCTTCCACGATACATCCCGGTGCTATATCACTAACAGCTGTAAATGGCATTAAAATAACCATTTCATCACGGAAACCGACAACTTCGGCTAATATTCGGTTTTTCTTTTTTTGTATACCTGTATAGATATAACAAACGTCGCCAACTGAGCTTTCAGGGCCTTGAGATTCTATCATTAACCCTACGACACGTTTGACCCGTCCATAATGTTTGAATGGATCAACTTCATCAACTAAGGGCAATAGGTCTCTAGTTTTCATCTTTACTCCCCTTCCACAGCAACTCAGTTAGTTTCACTTTTATTTCCTGCAGCTGACTGTCGACACTTGCATCTATCCTTCCATTTTCGGATTCGATAATACAGCTGTTTTCTTCAATTTCATCATCTGGAAAGATATACAACTCAGTATCTTTTGGAAATATTGCAATCAACTCTTCCTTATGAGATAGAATCGATTGATATTGGGCCGGGTGGATGTGCAATTGCACTTCACGGTAATCCCTCGCCTCTTTGATGGCTCTCTTGACGATGGATAAAAAAGACTCTTCATCTTTTTCAAGCTGGTGCCCGATAATTTTCTCCGCCACCTTCACGGCAAGATTCAAAATAACGATTTCAGATGATTCGATATGTTGACGATAATCTTTTTTAGAGGACTCCACCACTTCTTTTGCAAAAGCTATTTCCGCTGCAATCTCGTTATAACCCTTTTGGAAGCCATCTTCGACTCCTTGCTGATACCCTTCTTTTTGAGCTTGTTCAATAAACATTACTTTTTCTTGGTTCTCCCAATGTTCTCGGTCTTGCTGGATTTCAGCAGCTATCGCTTGGGCTTTTTGTTTAGCATCCATTAATAACGTTTCGGCTTCCTGTTTAGCATCCCTCAGAAATTCATCAGATTGAAAATGGTGAAGGTTTATCCCCTCATCTGCATTTTCATTTTGAAGAAAGTCAAACGGGCGAACTTTTATCGCTATCTTTTTGCTTTTCTCCTGATGAGCTTGCTGGGATTTTATAATCCTAGACAATGATATCATCCCCTCCGCCGCGGGCAATCACGATGTCCCCAGTTTCTTCCAGACGGCGAATAACAGCAACGATTCTCGATTGTGCTTCTTCTACATCACGCAAACGTACAGGCCCCATATATTCCATTTCTTCCTGGAACGTTTCCACCATACGTTTTGACATGTTTCGGAAAACGATTTCCTTCACTTCATCACTTGCCACTTTAAGAGAAAGTTTAAGGTCTTCGTTATCAGATTCCCTGACTACACGCTGAATCGCTCTGCCATCAAGGGTCACGATATCCTCAAAAACAAACATGCGTTTCTTGATTTCCTCGGCAAGTTCTGGATCTTGAATTTCGAGCGCTTCCAAGATCGTTCGTTCCGTCGAGCGGTCAACACCATTCAACACATCTACAACAGCTTCTACTCCACCAGTCTGTGTATAATCTTGGGTCACGGTCGCGGAAAGTTTCCTTTCGAGTATTTGCTCCACTTCATTGATGATTTCCGGCGACGTGCTATCCATCAAAGCAATCCTTCTTGCAATATCGGCCTGCACCTCTTGCGGAAGTTCAGACAATATTTGTCCAGCCTGTGCAGGATCAAGATAGGATAAGATTAAGGCAATAGTCTGCGGATGCTCGTTCTGGATAAAATTCAAGATTTGTCCAGGATCCGCTTTTCGTGCAAAGTCGAATGGACGAACCTGTAAGGAAGAGGTTAAACGGTTAATGATGGCGGTTGCCTGTTCAGAGCCTAGTGCCTTTTCAAGTACCTGCTTTGCGTATCCTATCCCGCCCTGCGAGATGTAATCCTGTGCTAAAGCAATATTATGGAATTCTTCCAGAATTTCTTCTTTATCATGGGAGTCCACTTTTCTCACCCCCGAAATTTCAAGGGTCAATCTCTCAATTTCCTCTTCAGAAAGATGCTTATATACGGATGCAGAAACATCCGGGCCTAAGGAAATAAGAAGGATGGCAGCTTTTTGTTTGCCAGTCAATCCGGCCTTTTTTTTTCTATCTGTCACTTTCTAAAGCCTCCTAGTCTTCTGCTATCCAGCTTCTTAATAATTTTGCAAATTCATCTGGCTTTTCTTTTGCAAGTTTCTCAAGTTGTTTTCTTTTTAAAGATGCTTCCGTTTCCTTCTCTTTGTTTAAATCAGGAAGGTCGAATGCGACTTCCTCTTCTTCGACCACGTATTCCTCTTCCAATTCAACTTGCTTTCGGGAACGGAAGAATAAGATTAAGAGAATGATAATGGCAAGTAAAAGCACTCCACCAACGATGTATGCCCATATTGGTAACAATGGACGCGTTTCATCCTTTGGCAACGTCATTTTTCCGTTAAACGGTTGAACGGAAATCGCAATTTTATTATTAAGCTCCTCGTCCGTTAGTTCTTCCCCTTCAGCTTTTTTCTCGATTGTCGTGCGTATTATCGTGCCTAGGATTCGTGTAATATCATCCACACTCTGTTGAGTTAAAGAATTCGGATCGTCAGCGGTGGGCGGTTCGACCATGACCTGAATACCTAAATCCTTAACTTTATATGGGCTTTCGACTATTTCCTTCTTGATTCGGTTCACTTCACTATTTATCGTTTCATCCACTTTTTCATAATCACCGGATCCAGTTGTGCCTTCAACATAGCTTGATCCTAATGAATCAGAGGAATCCTCACTTTGCGGAACGCCTCCTGCACCTGCTGCATCCCCACTATACGATTCATTGATCCTTTGCGCAGATATCTCGATTCCAGCCATATTTTCTTCATCGACCGGTTCAACTAAATTCTCTTCTCGGTTTTCTTGAGTGAAATCAATGTCTGTCGTGACAGAAACAACCACTTTGTCTCGCCCCATTATCGTTCCAAGCATATTTTGTACCTGTCTTTGAATATCGCGTTCTATTTCTTTTTTAATTTCATTTTGAGTAGCAAATGCGGACGCGAAAGATGAATTTTCATTTTCAAGGTCAAAGTACTCAAAGTCTTGGTTCATAATGACGATATTATCTGTAGGAAGATTCGGTACACTTTTTGAGACCAGATGATAAAGTGAGTTGATTTGACTTTCTTCAAATTTATAACCATGTTTCGTTTTCAATACAATTGATGCGGACGCTTCCCCAGTCGTATCACTGACAAAAACTCCTTTATCAGGAAGAGTGATCATTACACTGGCATCTTCTACTCCATCAATCTTTTTTATTAAACTGGCCAATTCCGTTTGCATCGAGTCCAGTTTTATGACGTTGAATTCATTTTCAGTCATTCCGATACCAGCACTTTGACTAAAAAAAGAATAGTCGATACTCCCCGAGTCCGGAATTCCTTCCGCTGCCAATTCCACTTTAAGTGAATCCAGGCTTTCTTCAGGAACCTTTATGGTCGTACCATTTTCAGAAACTTCGTTTTTAATCCCTTTACTGTCTAAATTTTCTTTGATGCTCCCTGTCTCCGATGGAGTTAAATTGGAATATAAGGGCACCAGCGTCGTACGCGTCGTTAAAATTGAAACAGCCGTAATGATGATGATAATTAATGCTGCTGATCCAATCATCATGATTTTTTGTTTTTTACTGCGGCTCATCCAGTATGCAGCCACTTTATTTTTAAACACTAGTACTTCATTCATTTAAATCCCCCGGTCAGTCTATGAATTTATGAGTAGGGGATTCGTTTTCCCCCTGATCATTTTTTCTCTATATTAATGAGGTTTAAAAATGAATGCTATATGCTCATTCTCATCATTTCCTGGTAGGCTTCTACAACCTTATTCCGAACCTCTAATGTAGCCTGCATGGTAACGCTGGCTTTTTGTGAAGCTATCATCACCGAATGCAGCTCAACATCATCTCCATTAACCAGTTTGGTTGTAAGGTCATCAGATGCCGTTTGTGTTTCGTTAACTTTATTTATTGATTCTTTTAATACGGACGCAAAATTTTGCTGTGCTTCGTATGGTGTATTAGTCTTGTTCTGATCTTTTTTCAGCACATTACCTGCATTGTTCACTGCCGAAAGAGAAACTCCCTCCATATCAACACTCTCCTCTCAAACTGTTATTTTCCGATTTCCAACGCTTTCATCATCATTCCCTTTGATGCATTTAAAACTGTCACATTTGCTTCATATGAACGTGTTACACTCATTAAATCGACCATTTCCCTAAGCGGGTCGACATTCGGCATTTCAACATAACCATCTTCATTGGCATCTGGGTGTTCCGGATTATAATCCAGTTCAAAGGGTGTTCTGTCTTTTACTATTCCAGTCACCTTTACTCCATTCCCGACCCCGTTAGTTTTTCCGGCTGCTGCATTTAAGAAACTTGAAAAACCTTCTTCCTTACTTTGCAGCACAACCGCTTTTCTTGTGTATGGCTTCCATGTTTTCGACTCCGCGTCATATTCCGCCCTGGTCGTATCGGCATTAGCCATATTCGCAGAGATTACATCCATCCTTAACCTTTGACTGGTCAAGCTAGATCCAGTCATGTTCATACTTTGGAAGATTCCCATCACTTACCTCCTCTAATTACATTTTCCAATGATTGAAACTTTCCTGAAAGCCTCTCAGAGACTGCATTATAATAAATCTGATTTGCAGCAAGATCCGTCATTTCCTTATCAACGTCCACACTATTTCCGTTATTGTTATATTGGACATTTTTCTGAAATACGATGGGAGAAGCATGCCCCCCTTCTGATTTGAAGGTATAATGTCTTTCATCTGTCCGATATGACTTTAGGGAAGATCCCAGTTCTGCTTTAAATGATTGTGTTTTGTCGACCTCTTTAGCTTTATAGTTAGGCGTATCCGAATTGGCTATGTTCTGTGAAATGACTTTTTGTTTTGTATTAGAATAATTAAGAGCATTTTCTAGTGATTGAAAAGTATTTGAAAATAGTTCCATATCGATCACCTCTTTCAATATTTAGTAAATAGTTGATTTATCAATAAATTAACCCAATGCATTCATTGTTTAATTTTAAAGAAACATAATAACTATGTCCATAAAAACACAAAGACTTTAGACCTATTACAGTCGAAAAATGTCACAATTTGCTCAAATTTGACGTTTTTCTTAGTATTATTCAATGATTAATATTACGTTATATTACATTTTATCAGGTTATTCTACATTTTAACCAAATTTTACTTGTATTAGCTTATTTAGCATATCGAAAAACGAACCAATATACCTGATACTTTAGAACTAATTTTAGCATTTATTTTCAAGAAATTATTTCCATTTATCTGATTCCACCCTTTAAAACAAAGGATTTATAAAAAAAACAATGGTACATGCACTTTTTCTTTTTCAAAGTGGCAATCCATTCGACAAATTCCTCTTTAATATAAAGAATGGCCGCCCCGTTCTATTATCACTGTTTGTATCATTTCAAAAATTATAATAATATATTTACCCTTTCATAAAAAACCCCACGCATATATTTCCATTTAAGATCTTTAATCCGAATTACCACTTCTTCCTTTCGCTCACCACTATAGCTTGTCAGTCCTAGACACCTTACCATTCAATTTACGCACAAAAAAGGCAGCCCTATTTAAAGGACTGCCTTTTTTGTTTATTAATTATTTTTAAGCTTCTCTAACTCAAGTAGGAATTTATCGTTCAATACTTTTATATAAGTACCTTTCATTCCAAGAGAGCGTGATTCAATTACTCCTGCACTCTCTAGCTTCCTAAGCGCATTGACGATTACGGAACGAGTGATACCTACACGGTCTGCAATTTTTGAGGCTACAAGCAGGCCTTCATTACCTTTAAGCTCTTCAAAAATGTGCTCAATAGCTTCCAATTCACTGTACGATAACGAGGAAATTGCCATTTGAACGACAGCTTTACTACGAGCTTCTTCTTCAATCTCTTCTGATTTTTCACGAAGGATTTCCATACCTACCACTGTCGCGCCATACTCAGCCAAAATTAAATCATCATCGTGAAATTTTTCTTGTAATCGAGCAAGAACCAATGTTCCTAAACGTTCTCCCCCGCCCATAATCGGTACGATCGTTGTTAATCCCGTTGCGAAAAGCTCTTTGTTTTCAACTGGGAAAGCAGTGTATTCGCTTTCGATATCAAGATTGGAAGATGTTTCGGGAATATTGAATAGGTTTTTTGTGTACACTTCTGGGAATTGTTTATCTTCCAACATTTTGTACATGCGTTCATTTTCGATTTGCTGACTTACTGCTATGCCTAGTAACTTCCCGCGGCGGCTGACAACGAAAACATTCGCTTCGATAACTTCACTTAAACTTTCGGCCATTTCCTTAAAGTTAACTGCTTTACCTGCTGCTTTTTGGAGCATTGCATTGATTTTTCTTGTTTTTTCTAATAAGTTCATTTGATTTGTTCCTCCTAAAAATACCATGGTTCACAATAACTATGAAGTTGTATTTCCGTAATTTTATTTTCATTGCAAATTATTACCAATTGTTTCTTGATTAAAGGATAAACTGGCTTAAATCTTTGTTCCGGGCGATAGAACCAAGCTTTCCTTCGACATATTGGGGAGTAATTGTAATCTTCTCCATCGTAATTTCCGGTGCTTCAAACGATAAGTCTTCAAGCAGCCGTTCTAAAATGGTATGAAGTCTTCTTGCACCAATATTGTCTGTGTTTTGATTCACTTCGAAGGCAACTTCAGCTATCTTACGAACAGCATCGTCAGAAAATTCAATTTCTATACCTTCTGTTTCT
Source organism: Peribacillus sp. NPDC006672 (assembly GCF_050274955.1). Lineage (NCBI taxonomy): Bacteria > Bacillati > Bacillota > Bacilli > Caryophanales > Bacillaceae > Peribacillus > Peribacillus sp. NPDC006672. The sequence goes on along the minus strand of NZ_JBNNOR010000008.1, from coordinate 98,765 downwards.
AACAAAGCAACATATTGTTTTAACAAAGCATTATCCGGTTCATGAAGAATCCGTACAAAGTCGTCTACTGTCAGTTTGTTCAACTCTACACGGATCGGGAATCTACCTTGTAATTCAGGGATAAGGTCGGAAGGTTTAGCAATATGGAAGGCCCCTGCCGCAATGAATAAGACATGATCCGTTTTAACTGAACCATATTTAGTCACGACTGTCGAGCCTTCGACGATTGGCAGAATATCCCTTTGGACACCTTCCCTTGAAACATCCGCTGATGAACTTCCAGACTGCTTACTGGCAATTTTGTCGATTTCGTCAATGAAGATGATCCCATTTTGCTCAGCTCCGTATACTGCCTCAGAAGTGACTTCATCCATATCAATCAATTTTGCCGCTTCTTCATTTGTTAAAACGATTCTTGCTTCACTTACTTTCAATTTGCGCTTCTTGCTTTTTTTCGGCATCAGGCTTCCTAAAGCGTCCTGCATGTTCATCCCCATTTGTTCCATTCCCGAACCTTGGAGCATATCAAACATCGAAGCAGCCTGTTCTTCCACCTCAACCGTAATCATTTCACTTTCCAGCTCACCATTTGCCAGCTTTTCGGCGACGATTTTCCTTTTTTCCTGCAAGCTTAAATCTTCGGAATTATCTTCCGAATCCTGTTCGTCTTGATTGTTATTGCCACCAAAAAAGACTTCAAGAGGATTCTTGAAATTACTCTGTTTTTTTGTTGATGGCACTAATAGCTCTATTAAACGGCGATTTGCATTTTCTTCTGCCCGTTCCTTTACGCTGGCCATCTTTTCTTCCTTCACGAGGCGTACGGAAGTCTCCACCAAATCACGAACCATGGACTCCACATCCCGGCCGACATATCCGACTTCCGTAAATTTTGTTGCTTCAACTTTTATAAAAGGAGCACCTACCAATTTAGCCATTCTCCGAGCTATTTCTGTTTTCCCAACGCCTGTCGGTCCAATCATTAATATGTTCTTCGGAACGACTTCATCACGAAGTTGGTCCGAGAGAAGGGAACGTCGGTAGCGATTCCGAAGAGCCACTGCCACTGCCCGTTTTGCTTCACGCTGCCCTACGATATACTGATCCAGTTTTTCAACGATTTGCCTCGGTGTTAAATTAGCTTTTTTTGACATTTGCGCTCCTCCTTACAACTCTTCCACGATTATATTCGTATTCGTAAATACACAAATTTCCGCTGCAATTTGTAAAGATGATTGAGCGATTTCCTTTGCCGATAAATGGTCACTTGAAAATCGCATTAATGCCCTGCCGGCAGCCAGTGCATAATTCCCTCCAGATCCTATGGCGAGAATCCCGTCATCCGGCTCAATTACTTCCCCGGTACCAGAAACGAGCAGCAAATGGTTCTTATCCATCACAACTAGCATGGCTTCCAGCTTTCTCAGTACATTGTCACTTCTCCATTGCTTTGCCATTTCGACGGCAGCACGCTGAAGATTGCCATTATACTCTTCAAGTTTAGCTTCGAACATCTCAAATAAAGTGAATGCATCTGCAACAGAACCTGCAAATCCTGCAAGGACATTACCCTTAAAGATTTTTCTTACTTTCCTTGCTGTATGCTTCATCACTACTGAATTTCCTAAAGTAACCTGCCCATCACCGGACATGGCACATTCACCTTTATGATGCACTGCAAATATCGTTGTCATAAAGTGTCCCCTTTCAACATTTAAGGCCGCGGATGTGTTGCATTGTAGACTTTTTTTAATTGGTCTTTTGTAACATGCGTATACACTTGCGTTGATGAAATTTTAGAATGACCAAGCAATTCCTGAACCGTGCGAATGTCCGCCCCATTATTCAATAGGTGTGTAGCAAAGGAATGCCTTAGCATATGGGGATGAAGACTTCCATCTGCGGCTGACTTTTTAATCAATTCATTCAATATATAGCGAACTCCCCTAGGTGTCAGAGGGTCTCCACGAAAATTAACAAATAAATAAACATGCGCCTTAGCGTCAGACGAAGTCATTTCCATCCTGGCTGTACGTATGTATATATCTATCGCTTCTTGAGCATATCTACCAACCGGAACGTAGCGATCTTTTTTTCCTTTTCCATGAACCAATACTGTACCTAAGGAAAGATCGATATCCTGCAATTTAATCTCACAACATTCACTTACGCGAATGCCTGTCGCATACAATAATTCCAGTAATGCATTGTTCCTTATTCCTATCGGTGAATCTTTATTTAAAGAAGAAAACAACTGTTTCATTTCCTTCTCATACAGAAAACGTGGCAGTCTTTGATCCTTTTTAGGTAAAGAAACAAGAGAAAAAGGATTATCCTTCACATCACCTTCACGTAATAAAAATTTATAAAAGCTCCGCAAGCAAGAAGTTTTTCTTGCTACAGTGCGCTTAGAAAGTTTTTTCTCATATAAATTCGTTAAAAACAACCGGACATCAAAATATTCAACAGACGTGATATCGACGATACCCTGTTCATTTAGGAACAGGAAAAATTCGTGAATATCACGTTTGTAATTTTCAATGGTGTAATGTGAACTGTTTTTTTCAATTTGTAAATATTCGATGAAGGATGATAATGCCTTTTTTTGATTAATCATGGAAACACCTCGCAAAGGCTAATAAATAGTATCATACTTTAAAACAGCAGGCAAATATTTTACAAATTTTTCACAAAGTTCTGAATTGTGTCCAAAGCGCGTTTAGCATGTGTTTCGTTCCGTTCTTTTTTTGATTTGATTCTCACTTCAAGGTCTGGAAGCAATCCGAAGTTGGCGTTCATCGGCTGAAAGCTCTTTCCATTTGTCGATGTTATATACCTTGCCATGCTACCCATTGTCGTCTCCGCAGGAAAAATGGTAGGCTCCAATCCTTGGACGATCCTTGCAGCATTGATACCGGCAACCAATCCAGATGCTGCTGATTCTACATATCCTTCGACGCCAGTCATCTGACCTGCAAAGAATAAATCGTCCCGATTTTTGAATTGGTACGTAGGCTTCAGAACATTAGGTGAGTTTATGAAAGTGTTGCGATGCATAACTCCATAACGGACAATTTCCGCATTTTCCAATCCAGGTATGAGCTGCAATACTTCTTTTTGCGGCCCCCATTTCAAATGTGTCTGAAAACCAACAATGTTGTAGAGAGTTCCTGCCGCATCATCTTGGCGCAATTGAACTACTGCAAAAGGGCGCTTTCCTGTTTTCGGATCTTCTAATCCGACAGGCTTCAATGGACCAAATAACATCGTTTTCTTCCCACGTGATGCCATCACTTCAATCGGCATGCACCCTTCAAAAAAGATTTCTTTTTCAAATTCTTTAAGTGGGACTGTCTCGGCAGCAATCAACGCTTCATAAAAGCGGTCAAACTCCTCTTCCGTCATCGGACAGTTCAAATAAGCTGCTTCCCCTTTATCATAGCGGGATTTTAAGTATACTTTATCCATGTTGATGCTGTCTTTTTCAAGAATTGGAGCCGCAGCATCATAGAAATACAAGTATTCTTCATCCATGATTTGCTTTAAGCTGTCAGATAGTGACTGACTTGTAAGCGGACCTGTTGCAATGACGGTAGGGCCATCAGGAATTTCCGTCACTTCTTCATTAATGACCGTTACATTTGGATGATTTTTGACCTTTTCCGTCACAAGACCAGCAAATTCATGGCGATCGACAGCTAAAGCACCGCCAGCCGGTACTGCACAAGCATCTGCTGCGGACATGATGACCGAATCCAGTATACGCATTTCTTCTTTTAATACACCAACCGCATTTGTTAACGTATTTGCCCGAAGTGAATTGGAACAAACAAGTTCAGCGAATTTATCGGTATGATGTGCTGGCGTTTGTTTTACCGGGCGCATTTCGTATAGATCGACTTTGATTCCTCTTTTAGCTAACTGCCACGCCGCTTCACTTCCAGCAAGCCCAGCACCGATTACACTTACTTTTGTTTCTTTCATTTTTCGAACCTCCATGTATAGATATGATAAGACAGGAGCATTTATCATTAAAATTGCTTTCATAAGTGTTTCATTTTTAACGATATCTATGTATTTATGCCCAAAATGCCCATTCCTGCTACGATAATTTATAAGCATATGCCGTCAATCCAGCATTCCATCTTTACTAAAAGGGATAACGGACGCAAAGAGGAATTATATCTTTAAAAGAATGCACTTGTCCACTGAATTTTACATCACATCACCTAAATAAAAAAGTTTCAAGCTTTATCCATTTTCTTCAAACAAGTAAATCCACACGTTACCATAATATCATATTTCGCTTAACATAAAGAAACTCGGCAAATGCCGAGTCAATTTATATTTAGAGTTTCTCAATTGTACATAGGGAAGGTAAACGAGTTCACGACTTTTCTATGCTTGAGGAGTTTCTTTGAAGTCACAATCCATGCACTGGACCTGGACTCCTTTTTTGAGTTTTTTCTCAACAAGTGTACCTTCACATTTTGGACAACTCCGCGGTAGCGGCTTATCCCAAGAAATGAAGTCACATCCAGGGTAGGTATCACACCCGTAAAATATACGGCGTTTTTTACTTTTCCTTTCAATGATGTTCCCTTCTTTACATTTCGGGCATTTCACACCTATTTCTTTAACGATTGGTTTTGTGTTACGGCAATCCGGGAAATTACTGCATGCCATGAACTTACCATAACGCCCCATCTTAAAGACCATCTCATGTCCGCATTCTACACAATCTTCACCTGCAGGCTCATCTTTGATTTCAATTTTCTCCATTTCGACTTCGGCTTTAGCCAAATGAACAGCAAATTCTTTATAAAATTCATCGATGACCTTAATCCATTCGATGCTTCCTTCTTCGACGCTATCGAATTCCTGTTCCATCTTGGCAGTGAACTCTGCATCAAGAATATCCGGGAAGAATTCACGTATCAATTCAAGAACGATCTCACCAAGCTCTGTTGGGATGAACCGTTTATTATCCAAGGTAACATAACCACGTTTTTGAATCGTATCCAAGGTAGGAGCATATGTAGAAGGACGGCCTATTCCCAGTTCCTCTAGGGTTTTGACAAGACGTGCTTCTGTATATCTGGGTGGAGGCTGTGTGAAATGCTGCTTAGGCTCTACATCTTTTGAAAAGAATTGATCTCCTTTTTTCACATCAGGGAGAGCATTTTCCTTTTCTTCCACTGAGTCATCGGATCCCTCAACATATACCTTCATGAAGCCCGGAAATTTAATTTTTGAACCATTGGCCCTGAAGATGACATCTCCGTTATGCAGGTCGATGCTCATCGTATCCATGACCGCCGAAGACATTTGACTTGAAACGAATCGCTCCCAAATCAACTTATATAAACGGAATTGATCTCTAGATAAGAACTCCTTGACTACACCCGGTTCACGTAATGTGCTTGTTGGTCTGACCGCTTCATGGGCATCTTGGGCATTAGTCTGTTTTTTCTCTTTCCGCTGCTCAACCTGAACATAATCTTTACCATAACTATTTTGAATGAAGGTATGGGCTTCCTGTTTCGCAACATCGGAAATCCGGGTCGAATCCGTTCTCATATAAGTGATTAACCCGACTGTCCCTTCCTTTCCAAGCTCGATTCCTTCATAAAGCTGCTGAGCAAGCATCATTGTTTTCTTTGCACGGAAATTCAATTTTCGAGCCGCTTCTTGTTGCAGGGAAGAAGTCGTAAAAGGTGCAGCTGGATTACGCCTTCTTTCCTTTTTAGCGACTGCCCCTATCGTAAATTCGCCGCCATTTAAAGAACCGAGTACTTTTTTGACGTCCTCTTCTGTATTTAATTCTTTCCGCTCACCGCCCAGGCTGAAAAAGGAACCTTCAAACTGTTCTTTTCCTTTTACAAAATCCGCCTTGATTGTCCAATACTCTTCCGGGATAAAATCTTTGATTTCTTTCTCCCGGTCAATGATCATCCGTACAGCAACCGATTGGACCCGTCCCGCACTTAAGCCTTTTTTCACTTTTTTCCACAAAAGCGGGCTGATATTGTATCCGACCAAACGATCCAAGATCCTTCTTGCCTGTTGGGCATCAACCAATTTCATATTTATTGGCCTCGGTGATTTAAATGATTCTTTGATAGCCTCTTTCGTGATTTCGTTGAATACCACGCGGCAATCAGAATTAATGTCGACATCGAGACTGTGAGCCAAATGCCAGGCAATGGCTTCCCCTTCTCTGTCGGGGTCAGCCGCGAGATAGATTTTTTTCGCTTTTTTTGCAGCAGTTTTCAATTCTTTTAAAACCGGGCCTTTGCCGCGGATAGTTATATATTTAGGTTCATATTCATGTTCAACATCGACACCCATTTGGCTTTTAGGTAAATCGCGTACATGCCCCATGGAAGCCTTTACTTTATATTTTTTTCCCAAGTAACGTTCTATTGTTTTCGCCTTTGCAGGCGATTCCACAATCACTAAGTATTCTGACATCCAATAAATCCTCCTCAAAGAGGTAATATAAATCTTCACTATTATTAATCATTCAAAAATCATTTGTCAACACCTCTTTACTTTCCAAAGCATGTCATATTATTTATTTAATAGTATTTTGACAAGAGGTGCCATTTGCAAAACTTATAACAGTTTTACAATATTTTCAACCTTTTTGTCTAAAATTTCAACCATTCCTTTAAAAAAACACCTTTTTTTTCTATTTTTCCGTTTAATTCTCCGGCTATCTTCTATATTATATCGTTCAAAATTCTTCCTTAATCTGCTTAGAACTCAAAACAAGTTTGGCACCATCTTGAATCAATTGATTGGTCCCTAGTGATTCCGGACTCGTTACATTGCCAGGAAGCGCAAATACCTCCCTGCCATGTTCCAAAGCGGCTTGTGCCGTAATAAGGGAACCGCTTTTTTCTTTGGCCTCGACCACGAATACTCCCTTTGATAATCCACTAATGATTCGATTCCTAAGCGGAAACATCCAAGGTTCCGCTCTCATTTCCGGTGGAGTCTCAGATAAAAGTAACCCTTTATTGATGATTTCCCCGGCAAGGGAAATATTGGATTTTGGATATATTTGCAAAAGACCTCCTCCTAAAACCCCAATCGTATCTCCTCCTTCCTTCAAAGTGATTTTATGTGCCTCTGCATCGATACCAACCGCCACTCCACTTATGATCACAAATTTTTTCTTTACAAGAGGTAATAGAATCGTTTTTAAGGCCTCCAGTCCATACGAGGTTGGCTTACGTGTTCCAACAACACCTAGCGTGTTCCTCCTCGTTAGAAGCTTCTTATCGCCTTTAAAATAAAGAACCCATGGCGGATCGAATATTTGCTTCAGCAAAAAAGGATAATCATCATCGTAGATGGTCAAACAATGAATTTGGCAATCTTCGTATCGTTTAAGTTTATCGATGGTATTGAGTGAATGTAAATCTTTGAGAAAGAGGGTGAGCTTATTTGAAGGGATAGGGAGCATTTTTACCCATTCCTTGTGATTCATTGTGAAAAGGGAAGATAAGGACGGGTCATTTGACATGATAATTTGGATTGTTTTCCATCCTGCTCCGCGGCAATGATGGAGATGGATTAATTTTTCTGTTTTATTCAATTGGAAGCACCCCTAATCGGATATTTTTAAAGGTAGGTTGATTGTGATGGTCAATGTAATCGAAATGTGTATTCCGAGGAATTTGGAGTGAAATAAAGGCCGACCCAAAAAACAGGTCGGCCAAACTTAAATCAATGAGTTTTACAAGGTTCGTAGATTTCTTTTTCCTTTAGGACGGAGATCAATGTTTCACCCATTACGGATGGAGTCTCAGCAACTTTAATTCCACATTCGTTCATAACGCGGATTTTCTCGTCAGCTGTACCTTTTCCTCCTGAAATAATGGCACCAGCATGTCCCATACGTTTACCAGCTGGAGCTGTACGGCCACCAATGAAACCTACAACTGGCTTAGTCATATTTTCTTTCACCCAGATTGCCGCTTCTTCTTCTGCCGTGCCGCCGATTTCCCCGATCATGATCACCGCATGTGTTTCCGGATCTTCATTGAATGCTTTCAGTACATCAATGAAATCCGTTCCATTAACGGGATCCCCACCGATACCGACAGCCGTAGATTGCCCAATGCCTGCTTGTGATAATTGGTGAACGGCTTCGTACGTTAAAGTTCCAGAACGAGAAACTACACCTACATGGCCTTTTTTGTGGATATATCCTGGCATAATACCAATTTTACATTCTTCCGGACTAATGACGCCCGGGCAGTTTGGTCCGATCAAGCGAGTTTTTTTACCTTCCATGTAGCGCTTCACCTTGACCATATCCAGGACAGGAATATGTTCCGTGATACAAATAACAAGATCAAGTTCTGCGTCAACGGCCTCAAGAATCGCATCTGCAGCAAATGGAGCCGGTACGTAGATAACCGATGCATTCGCTCCGGTTTCAGTGACAGCTTCGGAAACTGTATTGAATACAGGTACCCCTTCCGCTTCTGTTCCGCCTTTACCTGGAGTGACTCCTCCAACTATTTTCGTGCCGTATTCCAACATTTGTTTGGTATGAAATAATGCTGTTGAACCAGTGATTCCCTGAACGATCACTTTCGTATCTTTATTAATATAAACGCTCATTATGTTCCCCCCCTGCCTATTATCCTACAAGTGATACTATTTTTTGTGCTCCATCTGCCATTGATTCAGCAGCCGTAATATTTAAACCTGACTCTTTAAGTATCTTTTTACCAAGGTCCACATTCGTACCTTCAAGACGAACAACAAGAGGGACATCCAGGCCAAGCTCTTTAGCAGCAGCTACGACGCCTGTCGCGATGATGTCACATTTCATGATCCCCCCGAAGATATTAACGAAGATGCCTTTAACATTTTGATCGGATAGGATGATTTTGAAAGCCTCTTTTACTTTTTCCTCAGTAGCGCCGCCACCAACGTCAAGGAAGTTAGCCGGATCTCCCATATAATGTTTAATGATGTCCATCGTTGCCATAGCAAGTCCGGCACCATTAACCATGCATCCGATATTTCCGTCTAGCGATATGTAACTAAGGCCATGTTTTGATGCTTCAATCTCTTTGGCATCCTCTTCATCCAGGTCACGATACTCCGCGATGTCTTTATGGCGGTAAATCGCATTATCATCGAAATTCAATTTAGCATCAAGTGCCATTACATTGCCATCACCCGTTACCACTAATGGGTTGATTTCAGCGATTGAGCAATCTTTTTCAACGAAAGCTGTATATAAGTTAACCATCAGTTTGGAAGCTTTATTTATAAGTGAAGCCGGAATATTGATATTGAATGCAATCCTACGTGCCTGGAAGCCAGTCAGGCCGACAACCGGATCGATTACTTCTTTGAAAATTTTCTCTGGTGTCTTTTCAGCCACTTCCTCAATTTCCGTTCCGCCTTCTTCAGACGCCATCAATACGACACTGTTCGTAGCACGGTCAAGGACCAGCCCGATATAATATTCTTTCGTAATGTCGCAGCCTTCTTCAATAAGTAAACGCTTAACTTCCTTGCCTGAAGGTCCTGTTTGATGGGTCACCAGCGTCTTACCAAGAATCTCTTCTGCATATGTACGTGCTTCATCAAGATTTTTCGCTACCTTAACTCCGCCGGCTTTCCCGCGGCCGCCCGCATGAATTTGAGCTTTGACGACAACAACTTCCGTACCTAACTCCTTCGCTGCTTCCACTGCTTCATCTACAGTAAAGGCAACCCGGCCATTTGGAACGGATACCCCGTATTGTCGCAATATCTCTTTTCCCTGATACTCATGGATATTCATTTCCCATCCTCCTTATCTACTAAAAAACCAACCTTGAAATTTAATGCGTGTTTTCTCTACCATATTACAACAAAATTCTACTTCGTGCATAATTTTCTTTCTCATAATTTTTAAAATATTATTATAATATACTTCCATATCCTTTTGTAAAATGGGAAAAACCTTCTTCACCGTTGTGTTTTTTCTTATTTAAATCATTTATTTTACCTCTGAAATTCTATTGCAAAAAAAGTTATTACAGCTATAAATCTATTAAAAACACTCCCGTGAAAGCCTTTTCACCATATTAACCCAGAGATCATTTCATGAAAAATTACGGTTATCCTTGTCTTGATTCAAAGGAAAAGCAAAAGGACAAAGCCGTGGCTTTGTCCTTTGCAAATAGTTTAGTATTTTTCTAATATAATGAAAATTCGTTGGTGATTTCCCTAATATTCTACATAAACCAACAGAAATCCGTTTGGTGAAATCACAAGGATAATCAGGCTCCTACCGATTCATGTCCTTGTCGACTTTATAAATGAATGCAAATACTTCCGCAACAGCTCCGTACAATTCTTCCGGAATCGTTTGATTTATATCCAATTGACCTAAAAGTGCAGCAAGCGACTCATCCTTTTGAACCGGTATATCCAGCTTCATAGCCCTTTCCAGGATATTTTCAGCCGTTTTACCTTTCCCCTTCGCCAATATGACGGGAGCTTTGGATGTCTTTTGATCATACTTTAAGGCAATCGCTTCTTTTCGCCTATCATTTTTCATATTCGAATATCCACTCCACTATATGAACCGGATTCTATAAAAGGAACGGATTTCAATCCGTGCTCCCTTTCTTTTCCATTCCCCATATTTACAAATGAAACCCCTGACAATCTGTAATCCATTTTTTCCAAATTCTCTCTCAGGAGTTCAAGATATTGATTAGCTGCCTCTTCAAGGACTGCACCATGCCCATTAATGACCGTCACCTTTATGATTCGATTTTGAACCTGCATATCGATGATAATCTCTTTAAGGCGTTCTAATTCTAAATAAAATAGGACACGGCAGTAATCCGGGTCTATCTTGCCATCTTTTGTTTTCCTTCCGCTCCATTGTAAAGTTAGGTCCGTTTGTGTAGAGCCCAGATTGAGTGGAAGTGTAAGGAGCAAATTCTGAACCGGCCCATTTTCCTGTGAAAGTATCTGTTGGGCAGTAATCCGATTTAGGATTTGTTCTGCGATTTCCTTAATAGCTGCCGGAGTTTGCTCATTCAGCAATTTAAGCAGCAGCGGTTTAAGTGTATCCAGATCCTTCGAGAACTCCATTTCATCTCCAGAAAGATTAACGAGTGCATGTTCCAGCTGAAGACCAAGGATCTTCGTCCACTCTTTTAGTTGGTGTGCAACAGATGGACCCATAGTGAAATCGATTGTTTGAAACTCATCTTCAAATACACGGGCAAGGACCAGCTTCTCATTATTCCTAACGTATTGGGCCTCAGGCAGCTGCTTAAGCGACTGAAATAGCAGTTCAGCCGTCTTACCCTTCGACTCAGCTACCTGCTCTCTATCCATATTCAAATAACCTAAAAGGTCATTCACTTCTACTTTTCCGCCTACTGCTTTTTTTCCGGCTGTTGCTTCTGTTTCTGTAAAAGTATTCTCAAGCAAATGAAAGGCAAGAGGGGAAAGTTTTTCTGCAGAAATTTTTTTCTGCATCGATTGGATATCAGTTGGCATTTTTGCCCCTTTATGTTCATAGCCGTTCAATATCCGATTTATATTAATTTCGATTTCGTCAATTTTTCCAAATGCTCCGCTTTTTGCCTCGGAAAGTAAATGTAATCCTCGGTGTAATTTTTCAATCGCTGAATTCTTAGGAATTCCGGACCTCGCCTCAGCTCCATCAATTAACTTTTCCAGAAAGACAGATTCTGTAATTCCCTTTGGGACGAAACCTGTCTTTTGAAGCAGGGAAAATGCGCCGGATTTCATTTCGGGTGTTGAATCCGAATCCAGCCAAATGGTCACTAGTTTTTGCAAACCGAATTGTTGAAGCTGACTCTGTTTAGCCACATGCAAGGAGTCCAATACCTTCATAAGCTTGATAGCCGTCTTCGTTTCCACCCCCCCATCCTGCAGGTGCTGCTTGAGGCCGCTTAGCAATTTGTGGAAAGGTTCGCCTTTGGCCTGTGAAAATAATGCATCAAATACATCTTTTACAAAAGGCAATTGCTGAATGAACATTGTTTTTATCAGAGGCAGACCAACTTCTGCATCATCAGCAGTTTTCAGCCATTGCAAAGCGGACTGAAAAGTTTCCTTGGTTATCGGGAGACGGTTTTTCAGGAGATATTCGGCAAGCTTTGCTGCCGCAGGTTCGGGCGTTATGCCGAGATGAGCGATCAATTGTGCAGCTGTGCCATCTAAGCTGGAACAGCTCAAATTCGGGGAATCTAAAGCTTTTAACACGACCTTCCCCTCATTTTGTGGCTGCATTTGAAACCAATACCTTTCTCCTGCCCGAAGCGGGATATCGAGAGTGGCAATCATTTTTTGATGGCCAATTTGTACCTCGGCCGTTTGGTTAGGAAAAACCTTATTCACTTTCCCGAAAAGGATTTGACCGTTTTTCAAACTCGCAGTTCCTTGTATTTCAATTGGTGAAGATACGGGTTGACCGCTTGTTATGGATTGCATCACTCATCCTCCCTTAGTCCTTCGTTCGTGCAGCGATTTCCTTAACTGGTGCAAAACTTCTTCTATGCCAAGGTGTAAGCCCGTGCTTCTCGAGCACTTCTAAATGTTGGCTTGTCCCATATCCCATGTGCTTTTCGAAACCATATTCCGGATATTCTTCACCATACTCCTTCATCATCCTGTCACGAGTCACTTTCGCTATAATGGAGGCCGCTGAGATGGTAATGCTTCTTGCATCCCCCTTTATGAGTGAAAGCTGCGGAATCGGCACATCCAGTTCCATCGCATCAATCAACAAATGATCGGGAAGTTCTGACAGATCGTTCACCGCGGCCACCATTGCCTTTTTCGTAGCTTGATATATATTGATTTCATCAATTACTTCGCTATGTACAACACCCACACCTATGGATAGTGCTTCCTTAAAAATCATCTCATAAAACTGTTCCCTTTTTGATTCTGGAATCTTTTTAGAATCATTCAGTCCTGGCAAATAAAAAGATTCCGGCAAAATGACGGCACTTGTCACAACTGGTCCTGCCAAAGGTCCTCTTCCTACTTCATCGATACCTGCAAGAATGGAAAACCCCTGTTTACGCAATTGCCGTTCAAACTCCGTCATTTCCGTGAAAGTATCCTTTACTTGTTGCTCTTTTTCATAGGCTCTTTGCCATTTGCTCACTAAGTCGGTTACTCCCTTTCGGCTGTCTTCCCGGCATTCTTGTAGAAATAAATCTTCTGGCTCTCTTATTGTCTTTAACTTTAAGGAGATTTCCTTAATGCTCAATGCAGTTTTCATCATTTATCACCCATCATATTAATTATCGGCAGTCTTGCTCCTTTTCTACAGTTCAAACAAAAATACGGAGCGGAAAAGAGACATCAAAAGTAAAAAACCTTTTCGACATCCAACTCCAACTCCGTATCAACCCTTTTCACCGACCTTCTTCAAAAATCAGGTCAGTGTCTTGTAATCTTTACTTAATGTTATTCGGGGATATTATCCTCTTCATAATCCTTAGGGACCTCAAACGTAAGAGGGCCCATCTTTTCTGAACGGATTTCACGTACGACCAACTCTGCGGTTTTGTCATAATCAATGAAGCCACCAGATGCTAAACATCCCCTGAACTTTCCGACGGCATCGAACAGTTCAAGCGTTTCCTGAGGAATTGCATCCAGGTTATAACGGGATTTCAATCTATCCGGATATTCCTTTTCCAAAAAGCGCAGACCGTATAACGAGACCTCGTGCAAGTTTAAGATCGTATCCTTGATCGCTCCCGTCAATGCAAGCTTCAGGCCCACTTCCTGATCCTCAAATTTAGGCCAGAGAATACCCGGCGTGTCCAACAGTTCCAATTCCTTACCAACTTTTATCCATTGCTGCGCCTTCGTAACCCCAGGTGTATTCCCTGTTTTGGCAATGTTCTTTTTGGCAAGTCGATTGATTAAAGTTGATTTCCCTACATTCGGAATCCCGACTATCATGGCGCGGATAGCTCTTGGCTTTATTCCTCTTGATTCCATCCTGTCATACTTCTCTTTTAAAAGTTTTTTAGAAGCAGCTGTAATCTGGTTTAAACCGTTTCCTGCCTGCGAGTTAATGGCAATCGCTGTTTTCCCCTGCGATTTATAATATTCAAGCCACATATTCGTCTTTACCGGATCAGCCATATCAGCTTTATTCAAAAGGATAACCCTCGGTTTATGCTGTATGATTTCATCAATCATTGGATTTCGTGAAGATGCCGGAATCCGGGCATCCACAAGTTCAAAGATGATGTCGATCAGTTTTAATTTCTCTGTTACTTCCCGTCTTGCTTTGGCCATATGGCCAGGGAACCACTGTATTGTCAATGGAATCCACCTTCCTACTATTCCGCCAATCGAAAGTCTTCAATCGGCCAATAAACTAATTTAGTTTTTCCTAACACTTTATCGTAAGGAACGACGCCAACGCCAATATAGCGACTATCCTTACTAACACGGCGATTATCCCCTAAGACAAATAGATGGTCTTCAGGCACCGTTCCTTGTTCTATGACATCACTTAATGTAAAAGGTTCCGTCAAAGCCCCGCCATCAATCAATTTTTTTTTATTTTCATCCAAGTATGGCTCATCATAAGCTTTTCCATTCACGTAAAGAGTATCATCTTTATATTCCACTTTATCCCCTGGCAATCCGATGACCCGCTTTATGTAATCTTTGCCTTCTGGAGCTTCAAAAACGATAATGTCGAATCTTTTCGGTTCACCAATCGAATAGGAGATTTTATCAACGAGCATGCGGTCCGTATCCTTTAATGTCGGCATCATGGAATTACCGTCCACAACAATAGGAGCCAGGAGGAAATAACGAATCAGTGTCGCAGCTATAACTGCGATTATGACCGCCTTTGTCCATTCCCACAATTCATTTTTCTTTTTCGCCATCCTTACCCACCCTTTTAGAAAGCATATCAACAATTATTTTAACATGTTGCGGACCCTATAGCGAGCAGGATTCTATATAGTTTTCACAGTATGTGTGCATTAATGGTTTCTTAAAGTGCAAAAAGGGAGCCTGATAAACAAGCTCCCTTTTTGATACTGTTTGGTTATTCACCTTATGTGGATCATGGTAAACCCGCATGAAGATATTCGAAGAATTAACGACGAATTTCTTTAATACGTGCTTTTTTACCACGAAGTTCGCGTAGGTAATAAAGTTTCGCACGACGTACTTTACCGTGACGGATAACTTCTAGTTTCGCAATTTTTGGTGTGTGAACAGGGAAAGCACGTTCTACTCCAACGCCGTAAGAGATCTTACGCACTGTGAAAGTTTCACTAACTCCGCCGCCACGACGTTTGATTACAACGCCTTCAAACAACTGGATACGTTCGCGAGTTCCTTCAATAACCTTTACGTGTACACGTACTGTGTCACCAGGTCTGAATGATGGAAGATCTGAGCGAAGTTGTTCTTTTGTGATTTCGTTAATAAGATTTTGCATCGATTTCAACTCCTCCTGGACGCTCTTGCAAATACTTATTGTTTGCAGCGGAACATCGTTATAAGACTGAGCATTTTGCCCAAGTCACAAGGTATATCCTATCATACTATAAACGTCGATGCAATAGACATCAGTCTTCTTTTTTAATCTCGGACAATAATTTTTTTTCAAGTTCCGATAGTTCATAACTATCGAGCAAATCAGGACGTCGCATCCACGTTCTGCGCAGAGATTCCTTCATCCGCCATTCATCGATTTTTTTATGATTACCGGATATTAGCGGATCGGGAACTTTCATCCCCCGAAAATCTGCAGGTCTAGTATAATGGGGATGCTCTAACAAACCAGAAGAATAGGAATCAAGAATCGGGGAGTCAACATTTCCTAGAACGCCGGGAAGCAAGCGCACAACGCTGTCAATAATGACCATTGCGCCTAATTCCCCGCCTGTAAGAACAAAGTCACCAATCGATATTTCATCCGTGACGACATGCTCCCGAATGCGCTCATCGTATCCTTCATAATGCCCGCATATGAAAATGAGATGTTCTTCATTTGCAAACTCTTCAGCTTTTTTCTGCGTGTAACGCTCTCCCTGAGGACAAAGCAGGACTACCCTTGGGGTTAGCTCAGCTTGTCCTTTTAAAGCTTCCACAGCATCAAAAATCGGTTGTGCCTTCAATAC
Organism: Peribacillus sp. NPDC006672; assembly: GCF_050274955.1. Taxonomy (NCBI): domain Bacteria; kingdom Bacillati; phylum Bacillota; class Bacilli; order Caryophanales; family Bacillaceae; genus Peribacillus; species Peribacillus sp. NPDC006672. The sequence continues at coordinate 82,578 of NZ_JBNNOR010000008.1, read as the reverse complement.
CATTCCGGCACCTCCGCCATAAGGATAATCGTCTACCGTCGAGTGCTTATTATCTGCATAGTCTCGAAAATTGGTCACCTTATAGCTGACAGCCTGCTTTTCCGCAGCCTTTTTTAAGATTGACGAGCCAAATACCCCTTCGAACATTTCTGGAAAAAGCGAAAGCACATCGATTTTCATCAGTCTAAAAGTCCTTCCATCGGTGTAATGATGACCTTTTTAGCGGAGATATCTACTTCTTTTACAATTTGTTCAATATACGGAATCAGAATATCCTTACTGCCAGCTTTTTTAATGACCCAAACATCATTGGCACCAGGCGTAAGAACCTCAATGATTTCCCCAACTTCCAAACCTTCATCCGTAAATACAGAACAGCCGATGATTTCATGGAAGTAGAACTCACCTTCGTCCAATTTACCAAGCTGTGCTTCCTTGACTTTCAGTACCCCGTTTCTAAAAGCCTCGACCTGTCCGACGTTATAATAGTTCTCAAACGTCAATAGGTTAAAGTTTTTATGGGTACGATGTGACCTGATGATAAGCGGCAAAGGCTTTTTCTCAGTGTCCCTAAATAAATGCAGTGTATTACCCACTTTGAATCGTTTTTCCGGAAAGTCTGTTGAAGAAATGACACGCACTTCTCCTAAAAGACCATGTGTGTTGACAATTTTACCTACATTAAACCATTTTTCCATTCTTTCACCTCTAACGAATTTCCGAGACGATTCCATCTTTAATGACAATAGTCTTCGTTGCCATAATATCGTCCCAATCTGCCCCAATTTCCACATCAATGATACTTTGAACTTCCCGTTCCTTCAATTCGCTTCCGGTGGGAAGGATCTCCAACTGCTCCATTTGAAATTCAAGCAGTTTAATTTTTTCTTGCCTCTGGTTTATTTCTTTTTCGAAATGAGCACGGAGACTAGCAGGCTGGAGATTTCTTGTTTTTTCAAGCTTTTTCAGTTCAAAGCGAAGCTGTTCGCTCTCTTTTTGAAGCTGAAGGCGTTTTGACTTGTACTTCTCGAGGAGCTGATTCTTGCTGGATTCCGTTAATACTTGGTTAACGATTACATTTTGGAGAATTTTCATTCCAGCACCTCCTATTATCTATGATTTCTTATTTCCTTCAAAAAATATGTATGATGGGGTAATCTTTTTGAAAAAGGGGGTCATTCTCTTAAGTATAACGTAAATCGATAAAAGATGCGTCTTAAAAAGGCGTAAAGTTTAAACTCCGGGTCAGATCCAAATAGGATCAAAGTCGGAATTTCACTTTCTTGAAGTACAAAAAAAGGAGGGGTATTAGCCCTCCTTATTCGGAAATCTCCAAATAGATTTTCTTCTGCTGTGAAGATCCTGCTGCATATACCACAGTCCGAATCGCCTTAGCAACACGCCCTTGTTTACCGATGACCTTGCCCATGTCCTCTTTATGAACGGAGAGGATATAAACAATCCGGTCGGACTCTTCCTTGGAGGTCACGATGACCTCTTCCGGATAATCCACAAGTGCTGAAACAATCGTTTCAATTAGTGCTTTCATCAACTACCGTCGATTACTTGCTGTTTTTTGCAACATGGAATTTTTCCATGATGCCTTGTGTTGAGAATAAGTTACGAACTGTATCAGATGGTTTAGCTCCATCTTGTAACCATTTAAGAGCAAGCTCTTCGTTGATGTCAACTTTAGCTGGTTGAGTCACCGGGTTATAAGTTCCTACCACTTCAATGTAACGTCCGTCACGTGGTGAACGAGAATCTGCAACTACAATACGATAGAAAGGAGATTTTTTAGCTCCCATACGTTTTAAGCGAATTTTTACTGCCATTTTAAATAGCACCTCCGAATAGTTTCACACAAGATAGTATAATATCAAATGTCTTGTATGTTTGTAAAGGTTTTTTTCTTAACAGGTAAAAAAAGTGTTGAAACACATGGCTTTAACCCGTATTTCTCCTCAGTTTCAACCTAAAATTAACCTTACATGAACGGGAATTTAAATCCCTTTTTCTTGCCTTTTTGCATGTTCGTAACCTGTTTCATCATCTTTTTCATTTCTTCGAATTGCTTCAATAGACGGTTCACTTCTTGAATCGATCTGCCGCTTCCTTTGGCAATCCGTTTCTTACGGGATGCATTCATGGTTTCTGGATGTTCCTTTTCCTGCGTCGTCATTGAACGGATGATAGCTTCGACATGACCGATCTGTTTCTCATCGATCTGAAGGTTATCCATCCCTTTCATTTTGTTCGCACCGGGAATCATTTTCAGAATATCATCAAGCGGACCCATATTCCGCACCTGACCAAGCTGATCAAGGAAATCATCAAAGGTAAAGGTGGCTGTACGCATCTTTTTCTCTAATTCTTTCGCTTTTTCTTCATCTACATTGGCCTGTGCTTTTTCGATAAGGGTCAATACATCACCCATGCCGAGGATACGCGAAGCCATCCGTTCTGGATGGAATGCTTCAAGTGCATCCAATTTTTCTCCCATACCGACGAATTTAATCGGCGTGTTGGTGACTGAACGAATCGAAAGTGCCGCACCACCACGTGTATCCCCATCAAGTTTCGTAAGTACGACTCCAGTCAGGCCTAACTGTTCATTAAAGCTTTGGGCTACATTGACCGCATCCTGACCTGTCATCGCATCGACAACCAGGAAGATTTCATCGGGTTTTGTCAATTCTTTGATATCCTTCAGTTCACCCATCAAGTTTTCATCAACATGAAGGCGGCCTGCGGTATCAATCAACACATAATCATGATGTTCTTCCTTAGCTTTTTCAATCGCCTGTTTGGCAATTTCTACAGGGCTGACCTGGTCCCCAAGAGAGAAAACAGGCATGCTTAATTGTTTGCCAAGTGTTTCAAGCTGCTTAATCGCCGCCGGACGGTAAATATCAGCCGCAACGAGCAATGGCTTGCGGTTGTATTTTTTTCTAAGAAGATTGGCAAGCTTTCCGGTGGTCGTCGTTTTACCAGCACCCTGAAGACCTACCATCATAATGACGGTCGGTGGTTTCGAGGCAACGGCAATCTTGCTTTGTTCGCCGCCCATCAGCTCCGTCAATTCTTCCTTAACTACTTTAATTACCTGTTGACCGGGGGTTAAGCTTTTCAGCACTTCCTGACCTACCGAACGTTCACTAACACGTTTTACAAAATCCTTCACGACTTTAAAGTTAACATCCGCTTCAAGCAGGGCCAATCGAACTTCACGCATCATTTCTTTAACGTCCGCTTCGTTGACCTTACCTTTTCCACGGATCTTTTGCATCGTGCTCTGCAGTCGGTCGGCCAATCCTTCAAATGCCATATTGCCGCCTCCTAATCCAACTTCTCAAGCGTTGTGATTGCGTCTAGCAGCTTCTCTTTTGAAAAGGAATCCTTTTCTATGAGCCCCTTCATATTCGCAATCCACTGGTTACGCTCTTGAAATTTTTGAAATAACAATAGCTTTGCTTCATATTCCTCAAGCATCGCTTCTGTTCTTTTTATATTATCATAGACTGCCTGCCTACTGACTTCGTATTCATCGGCAATCTCGCCAAGAGAGTAATCATCCAGATAGTAGAGGGACATGTAGCTCTGCTGCTTCTCTGTTAACAACGATTGGTAAAAGTCATACAAATAATTAATCCGCGTTGTCTTTTCAAGCATCTTAGCAAGCCTCCCTGCTGTTAAGTGAAAACCCTTTACAAGTTTATATTGTAAAGCCTTGTTTATTTGATGTCAAGTTAAACTCCTTACCACTTGTTTGTAAAGCTTTATTTTTTTCGTTTTCTTGCTTCTAGAAGTTCACAGTGACTCCTGTAATGATGTAGGTGCCTCATTCAAAAATGGCAAAAAAACCAGAAGAGAAAAATCTCTTCCGGGCATTTTTTTCTTAAACCTCTTCTTTATCAATGATATCAGCAAAGAGGCCATAAACATATTTCTCTGCATCGAATTCCTGAAGATCGTCCATTTTTTCACCAAGCCCGACAAATTTAACGGGAATGGCCAGTTCATTGCGAATTGCCAAAACAATTCCACCTTTTGCCGTGCCATCAAGCTTTGTTAAAACAATACCGGAAACATTGGTCGCTTCTTTGAATGTCTTGGCCTGAATAAGTGCATTTTGTCCGGTTGTTGCATCTAGAGCAAGCAACACTTCATGTGGTGCACCAGGTATTTCACGTTCAATTACACGCTTCACCTTTTCCAATTCCTTCATTAAATTCACTTTATTTTGTAAACGTCCAGCTGTATCACAAATCAGGATATCCGCTTTACGTGCCTTAGCAGCCTGAATGGCATCGAACATAACAGCGGCAGGATCAGAGCCTTCTCCTTGCTTGATTACACTGACACCGACACGCTCTCCCCATACCTCGAGCTGTTCAATTGCACCGGCACGGAACGTATCCCCGGCTGCCAATACGACAGACTTGCCTTCTGCCTTGAATTTATGAGCAAGTTTACCAATTGTCGTCGTTTTGCCTACCCCATTAACCCCTACGAACAAAATGACCGTCAAACCTTCTTCTTGTATATTCAGGCTTGGAGTCCCTTCTTCATCACCTTGGTAGATTTCGACAAGCTTTTCGGAAATGACGGATTGCACTTCCCTCGTATCAGAGATATTGCGAAGCTTGACTTCCATTTTTAATTGATCAATTAGTTCCATCACAGTATCAAAGCCTACATCAGCCTGTATCAGGATTTCTTCAAGTTCTTCAAAAAAGTCCTCATCCACTTTCCGATAACGGGCAACGAGTTCATTAACTCTTCCAGTAAACGAATTCCTCGTCTTTGTCAAACCTTGCTTGAATTTTTCCCCTATGGATACCTCTGCTTCAACTTCTTTTTCTTTTTCTTCCTGGGTCGTAAATTTCTCTTTTAGCTTTTTGAAAAAACTCATTGTCCCACTTCCTCTAATAATGAATTTAAACTTCAATAAAGTTTTCTGATTCTTCCATCCGAACGGAAACAAGTTTGGAAACGCCTGACTCCTGCATCGTAATGCCATATAGTACATCAGCCTCTTCCATCGTGCCTTTACGGTGAGTAATCACGATAAACTGTGTTTCCCTGCTGAACTTCCTTAAAAATTGGCTAAACCGGACTACATTGGCCTCATCAAGGGCTGCTTCGACTTCATCTAGAATACAGAAAGGCACCGGCCGCACTTTCAGAATGGAGAATAAAAGGGCTATGGCTGTCAGTGCCCGTTCTCCTCCGGATAAGAGACTCAAATTCTGCAGTTTTTTCCCAGGCGGCTGTGCAATGATATCTACCCCTGTATTTAGTAAATCATCCGGATTCGTCAGTTTCAGCTCAGCTCTGCCTCCGCCAAATAATGCTTTGAATACTTGTTCGAATTCTTCACGGATCGAATAAAAGGTATCCGCAAAGCGCCGCTTCATTTCATCATCCATTTCATCGATGACTTGGAATAATGTATCTTTCGCCTGTTGAAGGTCTTCCTTTTGACTAAGGAGGAATTCATAGCGTTCAGCTACACGTGCGTATTCATCAATCGCACCTAAATTTACCGTCCCTAATTCCTCGATTGCAAGCTTGATGAGCTTCACCTTTTTTTGGGCTTCTTCTGCAGGCATCATCAATGGATACTGTTCTTTAGCACCTTCAAAGGAAAGCGTATATTCTTCTCTCAAGTGATCGAGACGATTCTCCAATTCCAAATCGAGACGGGTTAATTTTACTTCTTCGTCCTTTATCACTTCAACAATGCCTCTATAAAGTCGGTTTTCTTCTTTCAAGGTCCGTTCAAGTGTTTCAACTTCTGTTAGAAGCTCGTTTTTCTCCTGTTTTTTTATGGTGATCCCTTCAATTGCCCCATTTTTATCGAGCAATTTCTGCTTGGCCATATCTTCCAGGGTCTCTTCCCCGCTTGAACTGTCTGTCATTTCATTGGTCAGGAGCCCCAAATCATCTTTGTTTTCGTCAAGCCTGCTTGTTTCCTTTGATAGATCCGATTCAATGCGTTCCATCTTCTCTTTTTGGTTTTGTAGCTGCCCACGCTTAGAGGCCAGTGTTACCCTCAGTTCATTCGTTTCTTCGGCAAGGCTCTCTTTTGAGGATTGTTGGGATTGCTTTTGTTCCGTCATGTCGGAAATCAGCCGGTCAAGCCCTTCAATTTCCATTTTACATGATTCCAAAAGCTCTTCCAGCTCTTCAAGTCTTGCCGTTTTTTGCTGTTGTTCTTCTAAATATGAATTTTTATCCAAATCATAAAGATGCAGCCGTTCATTCACATTTCTTTCCTGTAGCTCCACTTCACGAAGTTCGCCCTTCAGGGTTTGTTCTTGTAATCGAAGGCTTTCCCCTGTTTTTCTAGTTTGTTCAAGCGTTTGCTCTTGAACACCCACATCCACTTTGAGCTGTTTGACCTGCTTTTCTAGCTGATTCGTTTTCGCTTCCATGGCGGCTAGTTTTTGATGGAGCTCTTCCAATTCCGTTTTCCTCGAAAGCAGGGAGGTCGTTTTTTGCTTTAACGCACCACCAGTCATTGAACCACCTGGATTGACGATATCCCCTTCGAGGGTTACGAAGCGGAAACGGTGCTGCATCATTTTCGCCAAGTCATTTGCACCCTTTAGATCTGTCGTGATAATGACAGTCCCTAACAGGTTTTCCGCAATTGCTGCATGCCTGTCATCATATTGAATCAATGAGGAGCCCGTTCCCACAAAAGCTGAGTGGCTCTTTAGCATCGATAATTGGCTTACTGAAATCTCTCTTGCCTTAATGACTGATAAAGGCAAGAACGTCGCACGTCCATACCTATGTTTCTTCAAGAAGGAAATGGCTTCTCGTGCATGCTCTTCGCGTTCCACGACCACATGCTGCATCGCTCCGCCCAGAGCCGTTTCGATGGCCGTTTCATATTCTTTTGGAACCTTTATCAATTCCGCAACTGCCCCTTCTATGCCTCGAAGGGTTTCTTTCGCTTTTAAAACTTCTTTAACTCCCTGAAAAAAGCCTGCATAATCCTCTTCCATTTCTTCAAGAAGTTCCTTACGTGATTTTGCCTGTTGAAGGAATTGATAGGCCTTATAAAGGGTGGTTTCTTGTTTTTGATACGTATCCTTTGCCGCATTCAATTTATTCTGCTGATTTCGGAAATAAGAGACATGCTCTTCAAGCTGCTTGGTCACATTGTCCATTAGCTTTGAATATTCCACTTTTTTAGCAGTGATATCCATTCGCTCGGTTAAAAACTTTTCATTTTCCATATCAAGTTTAGCATTTTTATGTTCCTGCTGTGTTAGCTGCTGGACCAGGTACTGTTTTTCGTTTTTAGCTGCTGCCTGCTTGTTCAACCACTCGATATAGTCACTCTTTTTCACTTCAATCATCGCTTCGATATCACTATTGAATAGGCCTAAGCTTTTTTGTTTTTCATTTAAGGTTTCCTGTAACCCTTTCACTTCCGAGTTCAGGGCATTCAGGAGTTCAGTTTCTCGTTCCTTTTGCAGGGACAAGCGCTCGACAGCAGCCTCACCTTCCACAATCGCTTTTTCAAGCTGTGACTTGTTTTGGGCGGCATTTTTTTTCCGTTCTTTCAAAACTTCTTTACGGCCTTCAAGCTTTTCAAGTTCTTCACTGGCATTCAGGAGAATTTCCTGAAGTTCATTGATCGATGTCTCAAGAGTCGCAAGACTATCCCGAAGCTTTTTGAGATGCGCTTCCCTGTCATGAAGCTGCCCTGCCATTTGCTGTTCCATTTCATTATGTTTTTCAAGTTCCTGGGATAGGTTTTCCCATTTTTCATAAAGTTCTTCTATTTCAAAAACGGTTAAAGCTACTTCTATTTGCTCAAGCTCTTCTTTCTTCTCCAAAAATTCCTTGGCGAGGGAAGACTGAATTTTCAACGGTTCCACTTGCCCCTCCAATTCATGGAGGATATCATGGACACGGTTTAAGTTATCCTGAGTTTCCGTCAGCTTCGATTCCGCTTTTCGTTTTCTTGTTTTATATTTCAGGACACCTGCTGCTTCTTCAAAGATCACTCGTCTTTCTTCTGCCTTACTGCTTAGGATTTCTTCCACTTTCCCTTGGCTGATTATGGAAAACGCTTCACGCCCAAGACCAGAATCCATGAAAAGATCTATGATGTCTTTCAGTCGGCAACCTTGATTATTAATGAAAAATTCACTTTCTCCCGATCGGTATACCCGTCTAGTCACACTGACTTCATGAAAATCAATCGGCAGGGAATTCGTCTCGTTATCAAGGGTCAATGAAACTTCCGCAAAATTCAACGCTTTCCTCGTGTCACTTCCCGAAAAGATGATATCTTCCATTTTTGCTCCACGCAGCGATTTCGCAGACTGCTCTCCAAGTACCCATCGGACTGCATCGGTCACATTACTTTTGCCGCTCCCGTTTGGTCCAACCACTGCCGTGACTCCAGGTACAAAATCAATCGAAATTTTCTCTGCGAAAGATTTAAATCCTACAACGTCCAAGCGTTTGAGGAACATGACCTTTCCTCCTCTACTGTTCAACTATCTTGTTGATTTTTTTTCTTTTAAAACGATCAATGCATGCTCGGCAGCATGCTGCTCCGCTTCTTTTTTTGACTTTCCTATACCAGAGCCCAGTTCTTCCCCATTCAGAGAAACGGTCGAAACAAACTCCCGGTTATGGGCTGGTCCTTTTTCCTGCAAGATCTTATATTGCAGGACACCGATAGCATCACGCTGGATCAGCTCTTGAAGCTGGCTCTTATAATCCATCACATGAGAAAAAGCACCCTCGTCTATCTTCGGAAATACAACCTTCTTCAAAAACTGCACTACTGGCTCTAATCCTTGGTCAAGGTACAAAGCCCCAATATAGGCTTCGAAAACATCCGCAAGCATGGCAGGGCGTTCTCTTCCGCCTGTCATTTCTTCCCCTTTTCCGAGTAAAACATATTCCCCGAAAGAAAGGCTATTGGCAAAAGCGACAAGTGAAGGCTCGCACACAATGGCTGCCCTTAATTTGGTAAGTTCACCTTCGCTCATCATCGGATATTTTTGATATAAGTATTTAGAGATGGTCAGTTCAAGTACAGCGTCTCCCAAGAATTCAAGCCTTTCATTATCTTCATAAGGCTTACGGCGATGCTCATTCACATAAGATGAATGTGTAAAAGCTTGTTTCAATAAATTTTCATCCTGAAAATGAAAACCCAGACTTTCCTGCAACTGTTTAAATTTATTATCCTTGATTGATGGTTTACGATTATTTCCGTTCCTACGCATCACACAAAACCCTCCACAACGGTTCAAAAAGCATATTTTTCCAATATATAAAAAGAAACCTGGCAGGAATTCCTGTCAAGCTTTCCTATGTACATCATACATTATAATCCGCTTAAAGAAAACTAACGGCAAAAGACCACTGCAATGCAGGCGGGGCTGCCTAGGGCATGCTCATTCCCTTATATCTGCCGCTGCATCATACCTTCTTTAAGAATAAGAGAAAGCCCCGTTAAAAAACGGAGCTTTTAGTCAAACGACAATACATTACATAGTGCTTTGTATGTAATTCACAGCATCACCTACTGTGGCGATTTTTTCAGCGTCATCGTCCGAAATTTCCATATCAAACTCGTCTTCGAATTCCATGACTAGTTCAACTACATCTAGGGAATCGGCACCAAGATCTTCTTTGAAAGAAGCTTCAAGTTTTACCTCTGATTCTTCTACGTTCAAACGATCTACAACGATTTTCGTTACTCTTTCTAATACATCTGCCAATTTGTTCACCTCCCCTCAGAACATTATAAATTAATTTCGAAAAAAATCAAAGAAAACTTACATGACCATGCCGCCATCTACATTAAGAGTTTGTCCAGTCATATATTTACTTGCCTCAGAAGCGAGGAAAGACGCCACTGCAGCGATATCTTTAGGGTCACCGAACCGTGCAAGCGGAATTTGGTCCAACATGGCTTTTTGGACATCTTCAGGCAATTCCCCAGTCATATCCGTCGAGATGAAACCAGGAGCAATCGCATTTACCGTAATCCCTCTTGAAGCCAGTTCCTTTGCCGTAGTTTTGGTCAGGCCGATTACACCAGCTTTGGCCGCAACATAATTTGCCTGACCTGCATTACCGCTGACGCCGACGATCGATGCCATATTGATGATCCTGCCGCTACGTTGCTTCATCATTTGTCTTGTGACCGCTTTTGTGCAAAGGAAAACACCTTTAAGATTCGTGTTGATCACTGAATCCCATTCCTCTTCTTTCATTCGCATCAATAGGTTATCTCGTGTGATACCGGCATTATTAACCAAAATATCCACTCTGCCAAACTGTTCGATAACTTCTTTGATCATGCTTGTCACCGAGTCACTATTTGCAACATCGCATTGGATGGCAAATGCTTTACGACCCAATGCATTGATTTCATCCACCACTTCATTCGCTTTCGTTTCACTGCCAGAATAGTTGATGGCAACGTCGGCTCCTTGACGGGCAAGTTCTAATGCAACTTCCCTGCCAATACCTCTTGACGCTCCCGTTACAAGTGCTTTTTTACCTTCAAGGATCATGCTTTTGCCCCCTTCAATGTTTCAATTGTTTTAGTTAGAGTTTCTATATCGGATACCGAGTGAATTTGAACGGTACGATCGATCTTCTTTATTAATCCACCCAATACTTTCCCCGGGCCTACCTCGATGAACGTATCTACTCCCAATTCAAGTAGACTTTTCACACTGTCCTCCCAGAGTACTGGTGAATACAGCTGTTCGATTAATTTTTCTTTTATTTCAGCAGGTTCAGTAATGGGCTTAGCCGTTACGTTAGAAATGACAGGAATTTGTGCCTGTTTTAAGCTTACCTCATCAAGGACACCCTGTAACTTTTCTGCCGCTGGTTTCATCAATTCCGAATGGAACGGTCCACTCACTTCAAGAGGAAGAGCCCGTTTAGCCCCATTTTCCTTGGCTTTTGCACTTGCAAGTTTAACCCCTTCTGAAGTGCCAGAAATGACGATTTGGCCAGGACAATTAATATTGGCTAATTGAACGGACTCCCCTTTGGCCGTTATTTCAGAAGTCACTTCAGATAGGGCTTCACGGTCCATTCCCAATATCGCAGCCATTGAGCCTTGGCCATTCGGTACTGCAGCTTCCATGAATTCACCGCGCTTACGCACAGTATAAACGGCATCTTCAAAAGAAATTGCACCTGATGCTACTAAAGCCGTATATTCACCTAAACTATGCCCAGCTGTATAATCAGGTTTGATTCCCGCTTCTTCCAACTCCTTGACAAAGGCATAGCTCGTGGTCAATAAAGCTGGCTGTGCATTATAGGTTACCGTTAATTCTTGTTGTGTGCCATTAAAGATCAGTTCGGAAAGTGGAAAATCAAGTTTTTCATCAGCTTTTCGAAAAATATGCTGAGCACGCTCGTTTTCCTGAAATAAGCCATGACCCATTCCTATTGACTGTGAACCTTGTCCTGGAAAGACAAAAGCAATTTTACCCATCTGTTACTCCCCTGCCTCTTTGATTTATTATTGTTTTTCTATCGTCTTCGCAATGGTCGATATGACGTCATTCCCCACCATATCGCGAGTCTGGCGTATCGCATTATATACCGCGTTCGCATCTGAAGAGCCATGCGCCTTTATGACAGGGGCCTTCAAACCGAATAGGCCAGCACCGCCATACTCCGAATAATCCATTTTAATTTTAATGCCCTTTAGTTCCGGTTTGACCATTGCTGCAGCCATCTTACTCTTGAAGTTGCTCATCAAGGCCGTTTTCACCATTTTAAATACACCCATAGCAGTACCTTCAAGTGTCTTCAACACCATATTTCCCGTGAAGCCGTCCGTAACGACAACATCTGCCGGTCCATTTAGGAGGTCCCTGGCCTCTACATTACCTATAAAGGATATCTCCGATGATTGCTGTAGCAATGTAAAAGCATGCTTAGTCAGTTCATTCCCCTTTTTTTCTTCTGTTCCGATATTCAGGAGTCCGACACGTGGCTTTTCAATTCCCCGCACTTTTTGAGCATAAACAGATCCCATTATGGCGAATTGCAGCAGATGCTCCGGCTTCGCATCAGAGTTCGCACCTACATCCAGAAATACAAAACCTTTACCATCGATTGTCGGAAGGGTAGGAGCCAATGCCGGACGTTCAATGCCTTCTATCCTTCCAACAACAAACAAGCCTGCAGCCATTAGCGCACCCGTATTGCCTGAAGAAATGCATGCATCGGCTTCTCCATCAGCCACTTGTTGTGCAGCCAATACCATCGAGGCACTTTTCTTGCGGCGAACCGCACGAACCGGTTCATCGGTACTTAATATTTTTTCATCAGTATGTACAACCCTTATTCGGCCATGTTTCGTTAAGTTTTGATTAATCTCCGCTTCATTGCCCACCAAGGTAATTTCCACATCGGAAAAAGTCTCGACAGCTTTCATCGCTCCTAAAACCTGTGCCTTGGGAGCATTATCGCCACCCATTGCATCTATCGTTATTTTCATTTTCTTTCATCCTTTACTAGAAAGTTAAGAGCGATACATTTCGAACTCGCCTTTAAAAACCAGTTCATTACCAACGTAGCTTCTGACTTCCACCACGGAACGATCGTTGGTGTGGTCCACGTTTTTAACCTTCGCTTTAGCTACCACTCTTTCATTTTCCTTTACAGAACGAGTAAATAAAATGGATGCTTTTGCAGTTAATGCCAGTTCGTCATTAATGACCGCTACAGCCAATGAATTTGCTTGGGCAAAAAGATGATGTCCCCTTGCAATTCCATTCCGCTTAAAGACATGCTCTTTATTTATATCCAAAATCGAAATAGCATTGTCATCTAAATTAAGATCAATTACTTCCCCGATGATTTCATCCAAAGGCAAAGCCCTGATTTCGTCACTGAATTTCTTCTCAGCCACGCTTTTAATACGTTCACGCAGTTCCGGTATCGATAATTCAAGACGGTCAAGCCTAATAGTCTGGACGCTCACCGAATATTTTTCAGCCAGCTCCTCATCCGTTACAAAAGGATTCTGTTTAATCGTTTCGATTAATAATTGCTGGCGTTCCTTCTTACTTCTCCGCATTTGAAGGTCACCATCCGTAGTATTATGACTAGGTACTAATAGTAGTATATATATTTTAAAAACAGATTGCAAGATATTGTGGAAATTCTCGCAATCTGCTACTCGATTTTCATTACTTTAGTCCAGTTTTTCTCCCGTAAACACCCCTGTACCCTCTAAATAGGTACGTAACGGTGCATACTCCCGGGAATGCCAGAAGCTTTGGGAAGCAATCAGTTTAGCGGCGTCCTCGCGCGCCACTTCCAAGGTCCTGTAATCGTGGACCATGTCAGCCACTTTGAACTCAGGGAGACCGCTTTGCTTTTTGCCAAAGAAATCCCCTGGGCCGCGAAGTTCCAAATCTTTCTCGGAGAGGACAAAGCCATCGTTTGTTTCTGTCATGATTTTCATCCGTTCTTTTCCGACCTCCGTTTTCGGGTCAGCCAGGAGGATGCAAAAGGATTGATCACTCCCCCTTCCGACTCTCCCCCGTAACTGATGCAACTGTGAAAGCCCAAAGCGCTCCGCATCATAAATGACCATTACCGTTGCATTAGGGACATTCACCCCAACTTCAACAACCGTTGTGGAGACAAGGACTTGTGCTTCATTGGCACTAAACTGCTGCATGACTTCGTCTTTTTCATCCGCGGGGAGCCGCCCATGCATGAGTCCCACTTTATACCGGTTGGCAAAGTATTGCGTCAGCATGGCATGGACATCAAGAACATTTTGCAAAGAATCAAGCTTTTCCGATTCCTCAATCAATGGACAGATGACGTAAGCCTGCCGCCCTTTTTTAAGTTCCTTTTCAACAAAAGTCAATATCCGGTCAAGCATTTGATGTTTTGCCCAATACGTTTCGATCGCTTTGCGTCCAGCCGGCATTTCGTCTATCGTTGAGACGTCCATTTCCCCAAACACTGTAATTGCCAGCGTTCGCGGAATCGGTGTTGCCGTCATGAAAAGAACATCTGGATTTGCACCTTTTTCACGAAGGATCCGGCGCTGCTCCACCCCGAAACGGTGTTGTTCATCCGTTATTACAAGACCAAGGTTCCGAAAATTCACTTCATCCTGTATCAATGCATGTGTTCCTATCAAAAGATCAAGCTCCCCGGACTCTAGCAATTGCAATAGTTCCTTGCGCTTTTTGCCTTTTACCGAACTTGTCAACAATGCGACCTTTACTCCACTTGGTTCCAACATGGCCTTAAGGGAATGTGTATGCTGCTCAGCCAAGATTTCCGTCGGGACCATAAGTGCACCTTGAAAACCTGCGGTAATCGTCGCCTTCAAGCATATGGCGGCAACCACCGTTTTTCCTGAACCGACATCCCCTTGAAGTAGGCGATTCATCCGATAGGGAGATTTCATGTCATTCAATATTTCCTCGACGACCCTTTGCTGAGCGTTCGTCAATGGAAAAGGGAGAGTCTCAACGAAGGCCGCCACTTGCCCCGCATCAAATTCCTGACCAATTCCTTTTGACTGTTCTCGCTGCACTTTACGAAGCGCCTGCATTTTAAGTTGAAACAATAAAAATTCTTCATATACAAAACGGCGTCGAGCCTTTTTTACATCATTAGCCGAAAGAGGGAAATGCATGGTACGAAGAGCATCGTTACGCGGCATCAGTTTGTATGTCGCCAACAATTGCGGGGGCAGATTTTCTTCTATCATTGCTCCATACTGAGAAAATGCATTGGAGATAAAGCGGCGTAGCCCTTTAACAGTGATGCTGCCCTTTACTGAATACACCGGTTCGAACTCTTTCTCCCTGCTATGATCACCAACGTGGCATTCCGAGCCTGTAATGGTTTGGCGATGACGATCCCATTTCCCAGTTACAGTTACAGTTTCGCCTATTGCTAGCTTGGGCTTCAGATATGGCTGATTGAAAAAAATGACATTTATTAAATATCTCCCAGTCAATAATTTAATCGTAAGTCTGGACTTTTTCTTCCCAAAGTATCCTAACGTGGGCACCGTATGAACCTTTCCTTCTACGGTAACCCGCTCATCATGCTCGACCGTTTCTAAATCCCTCAATCGATAATCCTCATAGCGATATGGAAGGTGCTCAAGGAGATCCGCGACGGTATGGATCTCCATTTCCTCCAAAGCTGCCGCTGTTTCGCCCCCAATGCCTTTTACTGCTGTTATGGGTTCCTGTAAAGTGGAGTTCACTTCTTATTCAGCGGTAAGCCAAAGATTTTCGCTTCCAACTCCCGTCCAGTCGGTGTAGCCGCTAAACCTCCTTGTGCAGTTTCTCTAAGAGCCGATGGCATCGTTTGCCCGATTTTGTACATCGCATCAATCACTTCATCACACGGTATGCGGCTTGTGACACCCGCTAGCGCCATATCTGCCGCAACCATAGCATTGGCTGCCCCCATGGCATTCCGCTTCACACAAGGCACTTCCACAAGCCCAGCAACAGGATCACATACAAGACCTAGCATGTTCTTTAAGGTTATTGCCATCGCTTCTGCACTTTGTGCCGGTGTCCCTCCAGCCATTTCAACAATTGCTGCCGCTGCCATGCCCGAAGCAGAACCGACCTCCGCCTGACAGCCCCCTGCGGCTCCAGAAATCGAAGCATTATTCGCTACAATAAAACCAAATGCCCCTGCTGTAAATAGGAACTCAATTTTCTGTTCCCGATTCGGTTTTAATTTGTTTTGCAAAGCAAACAGGGTTCCAGGCACAACACCCGCAGATCCAGCAGTGGGCGTCGCACAAATCGTTCCCATGGCTGCGTTCACTTCGTTTGTTGCCACGGCTTTGCTGACCGCATCCAACAGCATCTCACCGGATAAGGAATTTCCGGATTTAATGTAATTCTGAAGAAGGACTGCGTCCCCGCCCGTTAGGCCGGAAACGGATTGTACACCTTGGAGTCCCTTTTCAACAGCCTGTTCCATTACATCAAGATTGACTCCCATCTGGTGGATGATTTGTTCACGGCTTTTTCCCGTTACTTCTATTTCCTGTTCTATCATCAGTGTTGATATTTTTTTCTGCTTTGAGTCAGCCAATTCTACTAATTCCGCTACATTTCGAAACATGGTACCTTCTCCTTCCTAAGTGGAAACGATTGCCCTATCAATCAACAATCCTCGCTACTTGAGTGATATTGGGGAGCGCTGTTATTTCGTTGATGACTTGATCCTCTAAGTTATGATCCACTTCAATGGTCATCAAGGCCATCTTCCCTTTCTCTTTACGGGAGACTTCCATCTGTCCAATATTGATTTGATGCTTGGCTAAAATGTTTGAAACATTGGCAATGGCACCAAATCGATCATCATGAACGACGAGAATGGCAGGATTGTGGCCGGATAGCCTCAATTTAAACCCATTCAGTTCGACAATTTCAATTTTCCCCCCGCCAATCGATATACCGACAAGTTCCAGTTCACCATCATCATCCCCTACCGTTATTTTTGCTGTATTGGGGTGTTCCGGCACGGCTTCTTCTTCACGAAAAGTGATTTTCATTTTCTTTTTCCGGGCTATTTCCAGCGATTCTTTGATTCTCTCATCAAATGTATCAAAATCAAGTAAGCCTCCTACAATGGCTACATCGGTTCCATGGCCTTTATAGGTTTTGGCAAACGATCCGTAAAAAGAAATATGGGCCCATTTCGGTTCCCGGTCTAATAAATGCCTGGCAACCCTACCGATTCTTGCAGCCCCTGCTGTATGGGAACTAGAGGGACCAATCATAACAGGACCAATTATATCGAATACACTTCTATATTTCATGAATCGCTCCTCCTTTTAGAACTGAACCCAAGGGAAACACTGGGAGTTAGTTTAATAATAACGCCAAATTTATTGTAATTCCATTCATGCTGTCCGTAATCCTTCATTTCACAAAAATAAAACTGCATAGCCTAATGACTTATGCAGTTTATTGCCTTTTATTTTTTTCAGGATCCTTCAAATAAAGATTCGATGAAGTCTCATTTATCTTATGATACTCTTCTTATTCAATTGAAAAAATAAAAGAATATAAAGGTTGTTTCCCATTATGGACTTCAACTTCAACGTCTTCGAATTTCTCATTACAAAACGCAACAAGACCTTCGACATCTTCTGCCGTTGCATCCTCTCCATATAAAATGGTAAGGATTTCGGATTCTTCGTCAATCATATCGGAGATAAGGTCTTTTGCCGCTTGAGTCATGTCTTTATCCTTGACTTTGATGGTTCCTTCAGCGATTCCCATGAAGTCCCCGGTCTCAATTGCAAGGCCGTCAATGTTGGTATCCCGGACAGCATAAGTAATCTGGCCCGTTTTCACATGCGAAAGGGCTTCAATCATCGCTTTTTTATTCTCTTCAGCATCTAGTGAAGGGTTAAAAGCCAACAATGCTGCCATTCCCTGTGGTACCGTTTTAGTTGGTATAACAGTCACATGATCACCAAGTACATCTGCAGCTTGATTGGCCGCCATGATGATATTTTTATTGTTAGGCAAGATGATGACATGATCTGCATATGCCTCTTCAACCGCTTTAACAATATCTTCCGTGCTAGGATTCATCGTTTGTCCGCCTTCGATGACGGATTTAGCGCCGATGCTTTTGAATAACTCGCTTATGCCAGCACCCATAGCCACGGACACTACACCGTACTTCTCTTTGGTTGACGGTTTCGTTTGAAGCGATGATGTATTCGATTCACCTACTATCGCAGTATGCTGTTCACGCATATTATCGATTTTCAGTTTGATTAAACTACCATATTGCTGTCCATAATTCAGGCACGTGCCAGGCTGCTCAGAGTGAATATGCACTTTGACAACTTCATCATCTGAGATGACTAATAAGGAATCTCCGTATTCACTTAAATCATTTCGGAATTTTTCTTCATCAAACGATTTATTGGCAAGTTTATCACTTTCCAATCGGACCATGAATTCCGTACAGTAACCATACAAGATATCTTCCGTGTTCATATGCCCTTGTACGTTCATGTGATGTTCGGCATTAATCATGTCATCCATGCTTGGGCCATTTGCGGATCGGACTGGAAGGGCCTCACCTTTCAGCACAGCAAGGAAGCCTTCATATACAAACACTAGCCCTTGCCCGCCGCTGTCTACGACTCCCACTTCTTTTAGGACTGGAAGAAGATCCGGTGTACGTTTTAATGAAGCATTGGCCTCCGTAACGATTTCTTCCATTACCTGAATAAGGTCTTGGTGGTTTGCAGCAGATGAAACCGCTTGCTTTGCTGCATCTTTTGCAACCGTTAAGATGGTTCCTTCAACAGGTTTCATTACTGCTTTATAAGCTGTCTGAACCCCAGCTTCAAAAGCTTGGGCGAATTCTTCACTATTGATTTCCGATTTATGTTCAATCGCTTTAGCAAAACCGCGGAAAAGTTGAGAAAGGATAACACCTGAATTCCCGCGAGCCCCCATTAGCAGTCCTCTTGAAAGGGACGTACCCACTTTCCCAATATGTTCCTGGACGTTATTTTGCACTTCCTTCGATCCGGAAGTCATCGATAAATTCATATTCGTCCCAGTATCTCCATCTGGAACAGGGAAAACATTCAACGCATCAACCATTTGGGCATTAGCCGCTAAATGGTTGGCACCTTGAATGATCATTTCTGCAAAGCGCTTTCCGTTTAAACTTGTAATTGACACAAAACTTTCCTCCTATTACTTAAGGGTTCGTCACACGAACACCCTGTACAAAAATGTTAACGGAATCAACAGCTAATCCTACAGTTTTGTTCAGAGTATATTTTACCTTTGATTGCACATTATGCGCAACTTCCGAGATTTTCGTTCCATAGCTTACGATAATATACATATCGATATGAACTTCTTCCTCTTCTTGACGGACTATTACACCCTTAGTAAAGTTTTCTTTTCTTAAAATTTCGGCAATGCCGTCTTTAAATTGTTTTTTGGAAGCCATTCCTATAATTCCGTAGCAATCCACAGCTGCGCCGCCTGCTACAGTAGCGATAACATCATTAGAGATATCAATTTGTCCATATTTCGTTTGTAATTCGATAGACATTTTCTTTTCCCTCCCAAAAAATCAAATCAACTAAAGACATTTTACTATAATGTCTATGGTTTTAAAAGTAAATGTCGTACGGTACTTTATATAATTCATTTTTAAAGTATGTATGTCAAGGTATTTTTCTTGAAAGTAATTAACTGAAGTATTGCATTCTCACGGTAGGTATGATAAATTATTAAAGTATTTTACAAAGACTTAAGACGACTGCGAAAAACTTAAGCTTGTTGTAGTTAGGAGGGAATTTAACATGGCACGTAAATGTGTAATCACTGGAAGAAGAACTCGTTCTGGTAACAGCCGCTCTCACGCAATGAACGCTAGCAAGCGTACATGGGGCGCTAACCTTCAAAAAGTACGTATTTTAGTTGACGGTAAACCTAAACGTGTATACGTTTCTGCAAGAGCTCTTAAATCGGGCAAAGTAGAACGCGTATAATGTTACGGCATCCTCTTAGGATGCCTTTTTACTTGTAATGGCCGGCATTTTAATGGGGATGGTTTTTATTTCGATGATTAGGTCTAATCTGCATCAAGAAATGAAGTCATTACCCATTAATGGATGGCCAACCCCTTTCATCATCCCCCAGAAATCCCGAAGAATAACACCTCCCTGAATTTGAGAGGTGTCATGGAGATAAGTATCAGCCTTTTTTAAACGCTCCGAGCATAGCCCTTACCAAACTGCCCAGAACTTTTGGCAATTTAATCGTATAAAATTTCATCATGCCCCTCCTCTTTGCATCCCACAATTAAAGATGAAGTGGAATTTTTCTATTACAACATAAGCTTTTAAGCGGATATAGGATGATCGAAAATTATATCCGAATCTGCTCTAAGCATGAATTTTAATCACTGCTTCTTATCACCATTAATATGCCTTTCTCAAATGAAACATTCCCAGATTCGGAAATTAGTTCATTGCTGATGCAAAGCGTCGAACCCATTTCCAAGCTTGCATCACTCAGCGGGTATTTGAAGCCTGATAGTGTAATGCCGCTGACTTCCGCCGTTACTGGGAGTAATGACATGTATTTCTTATCTTTCAAAGCAGTGACCTCATATGAACCCGCTGTCTTCACTGTGAATATATTTTGCTGATCGACTATGTATATATCAATGTCTTCATGATAAGGGAGGACACTTTCTTTTTGGAGCAGCTGGATATTACCAATAAAATGGTCCATTCTTCCCCCTGTAGCGCCCAGAATGTGAATTTCACTTGGTTTTTGCCCTAGTGCCCATTTAAATGCAATTTCTAAATCCGTTTCATCCTTTTCTGAAGAAAATAGATTGATTTGCTCCAGTGTTTGCTCGATTTTCTTATATTCACCTTCCGAAACTGAATCAAAATCCCCAAAACCGCACTTAGGTTCGATACCTTTTTCAAGTAAGGCCCATACTCCTCTGTCAACCCCGACCCAAAGATCAGTCATCTCTTTATACATTGTTAAATCCGGCCACAAACATTCTGGACCTCCAGCCATTATACTGATAATCATGGTAATCATCCTTTTCTATGTATATTCATATCCAAGATGCCTTTTTATAATTGATAAAAAAAGCCGATCACTATCATATGAATACGATAATGTCGGCTTTATATCACTTTCCCCGAATCTTTTGAATTGCTGCTTGTCTATCTTCTTGATTATATATCGCTGAGCCGGCCACTAGGACTGTCGCCCCTTGTTCAATACATAGTTTAGCCGTTTCTTCGTTTACTCCACCATCAATCTCTATTTCCAGATTTTGATTATACTTTTCTGCCATCGCCTTCACCTCGGCAATTTTGGGCAGTACGGATGTAATGAACTTTTGCCCGCCAAAACCCGGGTTAACTGTCATCAACAATACCATGTCAATATCTTCGATTATAGGTTGGATCAAGGAAGCTGGTGTGGCTGGATTAAGCACCACTCCTGCCTTTACACCAAAAGATTTAATCAATTGGATCGTCCGATGCAAATGAGCGCAAGCCTCTAAATGTACAGTTATATAATCGGCTCCCGCTTTCGCAAATGCCTCGATATAACGATCAGGTTGTGCGATCATTAAGTGAACATCAAGCGGAAGTTTCGTCACCGGTCGGATAGCATCGACGATTAATGGACCTATCGTAATATTCGGCACGAAATGTCCATCCATGACATCTATATGGATTAAATCCGCTCCGCCCCTTTCTACATCAAGAATTTCTTCTCCTAATTTTGCAAAGTTAGCTGATAAAATGGATGGTGCGATTTTAACCATTTTAATACCTCGGCTTTCTATCTCTGATTTCCTCTAAGAATTGCATATAATGCTCATATCGATAAAGTGGAATTTCCCCGGCATCCACCGCTTCCTTCACAGCGCACTTCGGTTCTTTATCATGCAAGCAAGCCCGAAATTTACAGTCCTCCCCATGCTTATGCATTTCCGGGAAGCAATAGGATAACCGTTCAGCTTCCATTTCCATGAATTCAAGTGAACTGAATCCTGGTGTATCCGCGACAAGCCCAGAGCCAATGTGAATCAATTCAACATGGCGGGTGGTATGTTTCCCACGTCCTAGGTGTGACGAAATATCATCCGTCTTTAAAGCCAATTCAGGATTGATTGCATTCAGCAAAGACGATTTCCCAACACCGGACTGACCAGCAAATACACTCGTTTTTCCTTCTAAATACGGCACTAGTCCTTCAATGCCTCCAGCGGTAACTGAAGATGTCTCCAGTACAGTATAGCCAAGTTTCTGATAGTCCTTGATATACTGAGACAATTTCTTTTGGTTTTCAGAAGTAACCAAGTCAAGTTTGGTCACTACGATAATGGGTTCGATCTCGTTATCTTCTATTAGTACGAGAAATCGATCAAGCAAAGCTGGACTGAAATCAGGTTCTACTGCCGAAAAGACTAGGATGGCTTGGTCTACATTTGATATTTGCGGTCGGATCAATTCATTCTTTCGCGGTTTTATTTCGGTAACGGTCCCATCCGTTTTATTTTCCGCTTGAAAAACAACATAATCTCCTACAAGTGGAGTTACCTTATTTTTCCTGAACACTCCCCGTCCCCGGCATTGATAGACCTCTTCTCCATCAAGGACATAATAAAATCCACTTAATGCTTTGATAATTTTTCCTTCGGGCATAACCACACTCCTAATTATTAAATTTATTCTGGATAAGAGACGGCTTGGTCGATGATGACCTGATTGTCCCGCATGACTTTATATCCTGCTTTCTTATCTGGGGAAACCGTTAATTCGATCGTTCGCTTGGCATTTTCCACGATAAAGAATGTTTCTTTAGGCTCCGTCATGCTATTGTTGATATCCTCAATGAAAATTTGTATCTTTTGCGCTTTGCCCGGCTCAACCGGATCATACTCGATTTTGATATCCTCCGTTACATTCTTAGGAGGAATCTCTTCTTTCCCTTTTGAAAGGACCACATTCACCGTACTGCCCTTTTCCACCTTCGTAGCAGGTTCTGGTGACTGGGAAATGACAAGCCCCTCTGCAACGGAATCATCATAGACTTTATCTTCCACCTTAATCTTTATTCCACTGTCATTAGAGTAATCATTGAGTCCAGCTTCATTGAAACCTGTTAGGTTCTTCAAGCTCAATAAATCTGCCCCTTTACTTACCGTTAACTTAAGATCTGTTTCGGATGGTACGATTTTGTTACCTTCCGAAGGAGTTTGTTCTATAATCGTACCTGCTGCACTGTCATCATATTCTTCGGTCACGACAATGTCCTTGAAGCCTATTTTTTCAAGGAAGGATTCGACATCTGAATACTTCCTGCCTTTATAGCTGGACAATGAAATCGTTTCTTTACCAACGCTTTGGTAAATATCGACTTCTGTGCCTACCTTGACCGTCTTACCTTCTTTAGGGTTGGTTTTGATCACAAGGTCCGCTTCAACCTCTTCATCTTCAATCTCAATCGTATCTCCGATGACCAAATCCAATTTAAGCAATTCAGTAATGGCATCATCCAATTCTTTCCCTTTAAGGTCAGGGATTGTCACTTCCTTCGAACCAAGGAGGGAAGGTA
Organism: Peribacillus sp. NPDC006672; assembly: GCF_050274955.1. Classification (NCBI taxonomy): domain Bacteria; kingdom Bacillati; phylum Bacillota; class Bacilli; order Caryophanales; family Bacillaceae; genus Peribacillus; species Peribacillus sp. NPDC006672. Next base: position 59,389 of record NZ_JBNNOR010000008.1, on the reverse strand, counting down.
AAACCGTGACAGATAGAACAGCAAGCAGGGCAAGTGCTAAAAAGGTGGTCACCAAAATGGCAGGCATTTTCTTTCGTTTTTTATCTTTTTGTCCCGACTTCGTTTTTTGTTTTTTCTGTTTCTTTGGCTTCTTTGGTTTCTTTTTCGATTTACTCGCTGCTGCTGATTCACTTTCCCCATCATCCGCATGGACTAAAGTATTCTTTTCCGGACCTCTAATGATAGTCTCATCTATGCTTGAAAGCTGATCGTCCGTAATGACGGGGATGGCTTTGGTTGCATCATGATCTTCAGGAATCGCAAAAGGCAGTTCATTTGAACGTTCAGGATTAAGTGACGTCCGAATGTCATCTTCCATTGAGTCTACGCTCTCATAGCGGTAATATGAATCTTTGGCTGTCGCTTTCAAGATAATATTTTCCACACTCTGAGGTATTTCAGAGTTCCAGCGTTTTGGCGAAGGAGTTTCCGATTGTAAGTGTTTAAGAGCTATCGAAACGGCAGATTCACCCGAAAAAGGCAATCTCCCAGTCAGTAATTCAAACATGACGATGCCAAGTGAATAAATGTCCGACTTTTTATTGGCCATCCCGCCTCTGGCCTGTTCTGGAGATAAATAATGGACAGAGCCTAAGACTGCGTTAGTCTGAGTTATATTTGTTGCACTCAGGGCCAATGCAATTCCAAAGTCCGTAATTTTGACGGTTCCTTCTTTATCAATCAAAATGTTCTGTGGCTTGATGTCACGATGGATGATCCCATTATGATGGGCATGAGAAATAGCTGCCGTGATTTGCTTCATGATATCCAAGGCTTTATCAACTGGAATAGGATAATATTTTTGTATGTATTGCTTAAGTGTAAAACCGTCAACGTATTCCATTACAATATAATAGATGGAATCTTCTTCACCGACATCATAAATGCTTACGATATTGGGATGGGCCAAACTGGTTGCCGATTGAGCTTCCCGATTGAAGCGCTTGATGAACTCTTCGTCATTATTAAAATCCATGCGAAGGATTTTCAATGCAACATCCCTATCTAAAATCATATCTCTTGCAAGGTAAACATTCGCCATACCGCCGCCACCGACCATCTCGATCAGTTTATAACGGCCGTTGATTCTTCTGCCAATCAACATTCAATTCACCTGCTTTCACTTTCTTCAGTAAATTGAACAAGCACAAGAGTGATATTATCTTCCCCACCGTAGTGATTGGCCTTATTTATTAATGAATTCGCCTTTTCTTCAAGTGGCTGCCCATTGGTTACCGTATCTTCAAGTTCCTGTTCACTCACTTTATTCGTCAAACCATCCGAACAAAGCAATAGTAAATCATTTTCCTCAAAGATGACCGTCGTAATGTCCATTTCCACTTGCAATTCTGTCCCCAAGGCTCGTAATAAAACATTTTTTCGTGGATGGTTCTCGGCATCTTCCTTCGAAATCTGCCCAGAACGGACCAGTTCATTAACAAGTGAATGATCTTCCGTTACCTGCTTAAAACCGCTCTCATTATACAAATAACATCGGCTGTCCCCGATGTTGGCAATGGTAGCAAACTTGTCGGTGCAAATGGCTGCAACAATCGTTGTCCCCATGCCCTTACATTCGGTATTTGCTTCGGCATGTTCAAAAAGCAACTGATTGACCAAGACGATTTGCTGTTTCAGCCAATCCTCGGCATCATTTGCCGTTTCGATCCCGCTTGATACTTCCCAGCCCTTTTTCAAAAGGTCTATCGTCATTGCACTCGCTACATCCCCGGCACGGTGGCCGCCCATGCCATCTGCAACGATGGCAAGGCGAACGCCTTCCGAGTTCTTAAAAATCCCGCCATTATCTTCATTATGCTGGCGGACTTTTCCACGGTCTGTTTTAAATATTGCCCTCATAGGGTCACCTCGTCTCTTCTTTACGCTCCTTGGCCCGAAGCTGGCCGCAGGCTGCGTCAATATCACTGCCTTGTTCCCTTCGGATCGTTACATTAATGCCGCGCTTCTTCAATGTTTTTTCAAACTCAAAAATTTGGTCCCGAGGTGTACGTACATAGTTGCGTTCCGGTACATAGTTAACCGGAATTAAATTGACATGGCATTTTATCCCGCTTATTAAATCTGCTAATTCTTCGGCGTGTTCCACTGTATCATTTTCGCCACCGAATAGACCATATTCAAAACTTACACGGCGCCCTGTCTTTTCTGTATAGTATTTGATGGCTTCAATCAAGTCAGGAAGTTTGTAGGCCTTGTTGATCGGCATCAATTTACTTCTCAATTCCGTGTTCGGTGCATGCAGGGAAACAGCAAAATTGATTTGCATGCTTTCTTCGGCAAATTTGTAGATTTTTGGAATGATTCCACTTGTGGAAACGGTAATATGACGTGCCCCGATGTTCAAGCCTTGTTCATGATTTATATTCTTCAAGAATGACATCATATTATCGTAGTTATCGAACGGTTCACCGATTCCCATGATTACGACAGAACTAACACGTTCTTCCACTTCATCAAGTGCTTGCTGCACTTTTACGACTTGGGCGACAATTTCTCCCGATTCAAGATTTCGCTTTAAACCGCCAAGTGTCGAGGCACAGAATGTACAGCCAATTCTACACCCTACCTGTGTTGTCACGCAAATGGAGTTTCCGTATTCATGGCGCATCAGCACCGTTTCAATCGAGTATCCATCATGAAGTTCAAATAAAAACTTCATCGTTCCGTCATTGGACGTTTGCTGAATCAAAGTTTTCAATGTTGTGAAGGTGAATTGTGATTCCAGCTTATCCCGTAATGATTTCGAAAGGTTGGACATATCTTCAAAACTGGAGACACGCTTTTTATAAAGCCAGTCATAAACTTGATCGGCCCGGAATGCCTTCTCGCCATTTTGAACAAGCCATTCTTTAATTTGGTGAAGCTCTAATGAGTAGATCGATGGTTTTTCTGGTGTTGTGTCTTTTTTTACTCTAGATGATTTTGTGATTTCTGCCATTACAGCACCTTCTTTCTAAAACTCGCAATAAAGAATCCGTCACTGCTAAAATATTGCGGAAAAACTTGCAGCGTATGACCCTCGATAAATGGCTGAACGCTTTCAGGCATTCTTGCAGACAGGGTCGCATCGCTTTCAAAATCCGGATGGCTTTCCAAAAATGCTGCAGCGACTTTGTCATTTTCTTCTTTATCCACCGTACAGGTACTATATACTAACCGTCCGCCTTGCTTTACGAGCGGGGCAGCAGCTTCCAATAATTGTTTTTGTATACTTGAGAGTTTCATTATATCATCTTTTGTTTTTGTATACTTTACATCAGGCTTCCGGCGCATGACTCCCAACCCTGAACATGGTGCATCGATCAGGACCCTGTCGAACCCTTCCTTATTAAAGTGTTCTTGCACTTTTCTGCTATCAAGGGCCATTGTCTTAATATTGTTTCTTAGTTTTAGGCGCTCCGCCTGCTCTTTAATGAGCTTGACCTTATGCTCATGAAGGTCAAGAGCATATACTTGTCCAGTGGTCAAGCCTTCTGCGATATGTGTCGTTTTCCCTCCAGGTGCAGCACAGCAATCGAGTACAGCATCATTTTCATTTGCACCCAATGCATGGGCTACAAGCATTGAACTTTCGTCCTGAATCGATAAATACCCCAATTTATAGCTTTCTGAATGAGCAAGATTACCTTTATAGCTGACGATGGCTTCGGGAACGACTTCACTTGCTTCAACATCATATCCTTCTTCCGTTAAAATGCTGATTAGTTCACTGCGTGAAATCTTCTTTAAATTAGCCCGTCCCGTCTGTAATGGTGCAGTCAAGTTGATTTCACACATTTCCTTGGTTTTTTCATAACCAAATTGCTCTACCCATCGCTTGACCAACCAAATTGGATGACTTACTTCGATTGAAAGCCGTTCCAGATCATCTTTGATATCATCAAAAGACGGAACCCCATTCCTTTGAATATTACGAAGCACGCCATTGACCATTGAAGAAGTCCCTTTATGTCCGCGCTTTTTTGAAATTTCGACAGCCTCAAAAATGATCGCATGATCTGGCACTTTATCTAAATAGACCATTTGGTAAACAGAAAGTCTAAGTAAATTAATGACCCAGCTTTGCGTTTTTTTAGGTTGTTTAATAAACGGGTTCAAATAGTAATCTAAAGTCATCTTCCGCTGTATGGTACCGTAGCTTATCTCTGTAAGCAAACCGCTGTCCACACCGGATAACTGATGCTTTTTAATCAAGTTGTTCAGTAATAGGTTACTGTAGGATTGGTTTTTCTCCACAGATTCCAAAATATCGAGAGCGATTTCACGTACTCCCTTTTTAGTTTGCTTCATTCTGTTCTCCTAACTTCATGCCTGCTTTAATGAACGACCCGGCCCCGCGCAAGTAATCTTTGGCCGGCATTTTTTTCTTTCCTGAAGGCTGCAATTCAGTAACTAGTATTGCCGTCTCGTTGCCTGTCGAAACGATGAAACCATCATTTCGTACATCAATGACAGTGCCCGGCACTGCACGATTGCCCTCTTCAAGTTTCTTTGCCTGCCAAATTTTTAAAATGGATCCGTCTAAGGTTGTATAGGCAACAGGCCAAGGATTCAGGCCACGTACTTGGTTATAGATGACTTCCCCTGATTTAGACCAGTCGATTTTTTCCTCCGACCGTTTAATGTTAGGCGCGAAAGTCGCTTTATCCTCATCTTGCTTGATCGCCCGTAAATCCCCATTTAAAAGTTTCGGCAGAGTCTCTGCAAGTAAATCTGACCCAATCTTGCTTAATTTATCATGCAGTGTGCCAACATTATCTTCTTCCCCTATGGCAACTTCCGCCTGAGTCAATATATCCCCGGCATCCAATTTCTCCGCCATATACATGATGGTGATCCCAGTCTTTTCTTTCCCCTGTAAAATGGAATAATGGATGGGTGCCCCTCCACGTAGTTCAGGTAGCAGGGAGGCATGTACATTAATACATCCGTACTTAGGAGCATCTAACAATTCATTCGGAAGGATTTGTCCGAAAGCAGCCGTCACGACTAAGTCAGGATTCAATGCAATGATCTTTTCAAGTTCTTCTTTTTCACGGATTTTTTCTGGCTGATAAACAGGAATCCCCTGCTTTTCGGCTTCGACCTTAACCGGCGGCGGCGTTAGCACCTTTTTGCGTCCTACTGGACGATCGGGCTGTGTGACGACAGCGATCACGTCATACCCTTCATCGATGATTCTTTTCAATACCGGCACTGAAAAATCCGGTGTTCCCATAAAGATAATTTTTGTCATTCTTCTTCATACCTTTCTAACTCTTCTTCCGAAATATAGCGAGAAACCTTACTCGTGAATAAAACCCCTTGAAGATGATCGATTTCGTGCTGAAGGGCCCTTGCGAGGAAATCTTCCGCTTCTAACTCGAAAAAAGATCCTTTACGGTCTTGTGCCCGCACTTTTACGCGGTATGGGCGAGTAACTTCACCATATAAACTTGGGAAGCTCAAGCATCCTTCAACACCAGTCTGTTCGCCTTCCATTTCCAACACTTCTGGATTAATCAGTTCGATTACACCTGATCCTTCCTCTATTTCGACGACAGCCACTTGCTTTTTCACGCCAACCTGAGGTGCTGCAAGACCAACGCCATCCGCCTCTACCATCGTTTCGTACATGTTATTTAACAGCTTTGCCAACTTTTTATCAAAACTTGTTATTTTATCGCATTTTTGTTGTAAAATTTTTTCAGGAAACATGACAATCGGTAAAATAGCCAAAATTAAAGATACCCTCCTAGATATGAAAAACAGCAATTCATTATATAAAAAACAAGCATTAACAGCTCGCATAAACCATCCATCTCTTAATCAATTACATCATGATCTGTGGATTTAAATCTATTGAAATCTGCAGAAGATTTTGAGCCGTTTCTTTTTGATAATGCTCTAAAAGTGTACGTAAATGCTGATTAAGGTCCGGCTCTCGTTTGTATTTTATCAGACATTGATAACGATATCTATTGTTGATTCGGCTAATGGGCGAAGCAACAGGACCGAGAACAATAGAATCCCGATTCAATCGAGAACCTAAATAATTAGTTATTTTCTCAGTAACACTCACCGTCTTCATTAAGTCTTCATGTGAAACGGTTATAAGGACAACGTAATAATAGGGAGGATAATGACTTTGCCTCCGTAGATGCATCTCCCGTTCATAAAAAGCATCATAATCCTGCAAGGCAGAAAGCTCAATGCTATAGTGCTCAGGTGTATATGTTTGGATGACCACTTCTCCCGGAAGCTGATGACGTCCTGCCCTACCGCTGACCTGTGTCAGCAGCTGGAATGTCTTTTCCGAAGAACGGAAATCAGGCAGATGAAGCATCGTATCCGCTGAAAGGACTCCAACAAGCGTGATATTAGGAAAATCAAGGCCTTTGGCAATCATTTGGGTGCCTAGCAATATATCAGCCTTTCCTTCGCCAAAGGCATTCAGCAAACGCTCATGTGAACCCTTTTTACTCGTTGTGTCGACATCCATTCGTATTACCCGTGCATCAGGGAGAATTTTTGCAAGCTCTTCTTCAACCTTTTGGGTGCCTGTACCGAAGAACCTTATATGTTCACTTTCACATTCAGGGCAAACGGAAGGCATTCCCTCTTCAAACCCACAATAATGGCATTTCATTATATCATTAAAGCGATGATAGGTGAGTGAAATGTCACAATTAGGGCAGTTGATGACCAAACCGCAGCTTCGGCACATCACAAAGGAAGAATGTCCCCGTTTATTTAGCATCAATACTGTTTGCTCTCCCTTTTCAAGCCGGTCTTTCAGCTTGGTGAAGAGCAGCTCCGAAAACATGGAACGATTTCCCGTCCTTAGCTCTTCCCTCATATCTACAATATCCACTGCTGGCAATGCATTTTTATTCATCCTCTGACTAAGGGTCAGTAATTTATAGACGTTTTTCTTGGCTCGCGCAAAAGATTCAAGTGTAGGAGTGGCACTACCAAGAATAACCGGACACTGATATGATTTCGCTCTTCTTATGGCAACATCCCTAGCATGGTACCTTGGCGTTTCTTCTTGCTTATAGCTTGATTCATGCTCTTCATCGATGATGACCAGTCCCAGATTTTCAAAGGGAGCAAACACGGCTGAACGCGCGCCCACCACAACTTTTACCTCTTTGCGGTGAATTTTCCGCCATTCATCATATTTTTCACCTACGGATAAACCGCTATGCATGACAGCGACTTGCTCCCCAAATCGTTCTTTAAACCTCTTCACCGTTTGTGGCGTTAAGGAGATCTCAGGTACCAGCATGATGGCTTCCTTCCCTTTTTCAATGACAGAGGCAATTGCCTGCAGATAAACTTCCGTCTTCCCGCTCCCGGTTACACCATATAAAAGGAAAACATCATGTTCATCATGATTTATTTTCTCATGGATGGGCTTCAAGGCAGCTGCTTGTTCTTCTGTTAGAGTAAAGGGATTGGATTTTTTGAACACACGATTTTCATAAGGATCACGGTATATTTCCTGATCCATTTCCGCCAAGGCTCCTTTTGACACTAGGGTTTTGACGGTACTGCTTGATGTGTTGATCAATTCAAGCAATTCCTTTAACGGAACTGGCTCTTGATGTTCAATAAAGTATTGAAGGAGTTCCTGCTGTTTTTTTGCATGGCTGGAAATGGCTGATGCCATTTCTTTCAGTTCCTTAGAGGAAAGCAGAGATTTAATGACACGGACGGTCTTCTTATTAAGTCGATTTTTCACATTATACACAAGCTCTAGATTGCCATTTTGTATTTCCTTTTGAAAAAGTGAGGCATTCTCCCCTTCAATCACTTCTTTCCAAGATAATGAATCATTCTTTCCGAAAAGACTTTGAATGAAGGGTGGGAGCTGATTCTTTTTATCTTCAATGACATTAATCACTTTTTCATACTTTGCTTTCATTGCTGCAGGGAGCATGGCCTGTAGGGCTGAAATTTTAAAACACATGGCCTCTTTGGTCAACCAGTCACCCAGCTGAAGCAATTCATCATTAAGGATGGGCTCCAAATCCATTGGTTCTTTTATATATCGTAATTTCGCAAAGTCGCTTTTAGCTTTTAATCCGGTGACGAACCCCTGCACCATTCTTGGACCGAATGGCACAATGACCCGCATTCCGGGCTTGATGACTTGGTTCCACTTTTCAGGTATGCGATAGTCAAATTCTCGATCCGTTTGTTTAGCAGGTACATCCACTATGACGGATGCAATATCCATAAGACATCATTCCTTTTGCATGCGAGATACTTCTGCCAGGATGCTTTTAGCTATATCCGCTTTACTCATTTTTGGAAGTTCCGTAGCACTTCCATTTTTATCATAAATGGTCACGATGTTCGTATCCGTTCCAAAGCCTGCCCCTGCGACGGTTACATTATTGGCAACGATCATGTCTGCATTCTTTTTCACTAATTTCCCTCTTGCGTATTCTTCAACATTGTTCGTTTCAGCCGCAAAGCCTACCAAAATCTGATGGGTTTTATTTTCACCGAGTTCCTTAAGGATATCCTTTGTACGTTCAAATTCAATTACATTTTCCCCTGGCTGCTTTTTCATCTTTTGAGCATGATAATTCTTCGGTTTATAGTCTGCCACCGCAGCCGTCATGATTACGACGTCACTGGAATCGAACTGATCGAAAACCGCTTCATACATATCTGCTGCCGATTCCACTGGTATTACTCTGGCCTTGGAAGGCGGCGTCAAGTTCACGGGGCCACTTATCAATATCACTTCAGCGCCCAATTCAATTGCCTGCTCAGCTAAGGCATATCCCATTTTTCCACTGGAATGATTCGTCACGTAACGCACCGGATCGATTGCTTCACGAGTCGGCCCTGCCGTTATCAAATATTTCTTTCCTTTAAGAAGCTGGGGCTGTGATTTCCGTTCACCAAAATAATGAATGAGATGTGCCACAATTGTTTCCGGTTCCTCCAATCGACCCTTTCCTACATAACCGCAAGCCAAATACCCTTCACCTGGTTCAATGAATTGATATCCGAACGTACGAAGTGTCTCCATGTTTTTCTGAACCGCCGGGTGGGCGTACATGTGCACGTTCATTGCCGGCGCCACCCAAACAGGTGCCACTGTTGCCAGAAGTGTGGTCGTGATCATATCATCCGCGATTCCATTGGCTACCTTGCCAATGACATTCGCTGTAGCTGGAGCTACAAGGATTATGTCAGCCCAATCAGCCAAGTCGATGTGGGCAATGACTGAAGAATCCTTCTCATCAAATGTATCTGTGTACACATCATTTCTCGAAAGTGCTTGAAAAGTAAGCGGCGTCACGAACTTACGTGCCGATTCACTCATGATCACTTTAACATGCGCACCTTCTTGAGTTAATTTACTTGTCAGGGCAGCAGCCTTAAATACAGCAATCCCGCCGGTGACACAAAGAAGTACTTTTTTATCGATAAGCATGCAAATTTCCCCTAACTATACATTCTATTTTTATTAATTATGAACGATAACAGAAGATATTTCATTTGAAATGCGCAATAACTTATGGATTTCCTTAAAACATTCCATATCTATGCCTGCTTCATCAACGGCATCGTTATCTTTGAGAAATCAAAACAAACAGGCCTGACACCTTGGCCGCAGGAAGGAAGCAACTTTCCAAATGTAACGCATCCTGTTTGCTTTAGGGTGTCAGGCCCGATAGGTCAAGCTTATTTGTTCTCTTAGTTTTCCTCGTAAGAATTATCGTAAGTCAATTTACCAGTATGAATTTCTTCTAGTGCACGACCTACGGATTTATGGGAAACCGGTTTGGTTATAAGGCAATTATCTTTAATTTGCATTTCCCTTGCACGTTTAGCTGCCACTGATACAAGCGAGTATTTAGAATCGATCTTAAGTAATAGCGAATCAATTGATGGATATAACATAGTTTATTCCGCCTCCAACATTTTTTTATATAAAACAGCAACTCTTTCCCGACGGCAATGCTCGGCAATTACAATTGCATTAATTCTAGCACATGCGGCATCCACATGATCATTTTCAACAACATAATCATAAAGATCCATAAGTTCTATTTCTTCCTTGGCCACTTTCATCCGTCCTTTTATCGCTTCCTCCGTCTCGGTTCCGCGAGTAACGATGCGGCTTTCGAGTTCGGTCAAGCTTGGAGGAGCAAGGAAAATGAAAAGTCCTTCAGGGAATTTTTCCCGGACCTGTTTAGCTCCTTGAACTTCAATTTCCAGAAATACATCTTTTCCGGAATCAATTGTTTCACGGACATAATCCACGGGCGTTCCATAATAATTTCCGACGAACTCTGCATATTCTAGCAATTTTCCTTCTGCGATCAATGCTTCGAATTCCTCGCGTTTTTTGAAGAAATAGTCCACTCCGTCAACTTCTCCATGGCGAGGCAGCCGTGTCGTCATCGAAATTGAATATTCAAATGCCGTTCCAGGCTGAGAAAAAATCGCCTTCCTTACTGTTCCTTTACCAACACCGGATGGACCGGATAAAACGATTAATAAACCTTTTTCTCTCATATTGTTTCAGTTACCCCTCTTCTACGCTGTCATCTCTATCTTGAAGCCGTGCGGCAACCGTTTCCGGTTGAACGGCAGATAAGATAACATGGTCGCTGTCTGTAATTATAACGGCCCTGGTTCTTCTACCATATGTAGCATCTATTAAGGATCCGCGGTCTCGGGCATCTTGGATAATCCTTTTAATCGGAGCCGACTCAGGGCTCACGATGGATACGATCCGGTTTGCGGAAACGATATTGCCAAAGCCAATATTAATGAGCTTAATTGACATTTTTGTCCCCCATTCATATTCTATTGTCACCCTGTTAGGTTCATCATAAACCGACTACTCGATATTTTGAACCTGTTCTTTTAATTTTTCAAGCAGACTTTTCATTTCAACCACATCTTTGGTAATGGCCGAGTCATTTGCCTTTGATCCAATCGTATTGACTTCCCTATTCATTTCCTGGACAAGGAAGTCGAGTTTTCTTCCAATTGGTTCACTATGGATAAGCGTCCTTGAAAATTGCTGTACATGGCTTTCGAGCCTGGTCAGTTCTTCATTTATATCACACTTATCAGCAAAAATGGCCGCTTCTGTCACAATACGGCTATCTTCAATCAATCCTTCTGTCAACTCAGCTAGTTTGATTTCCAACCGGGCTTTATATTTCTCGACGACTGAAGGTGCATAGTTTTTGAGCCCTACAACAATCTCACCAAACTTTTCAAGCTGGTATTTCATGTCCAGGGCCAGTTCCTGGCCTTCCAGAATCCGCATTTTTTTCAGATTTTCCAATGCTTCCATGACAGCCTTCAATAACAAGGCTTCCAAATCGGCAGGAACTGCAGGTACTTCTTCCGTTATGAAAATCGATTCAAGTTGCAGCAAATCCTGTAAGGTAATGGAACTTTCCAGATTGTATTTTCCCTTGGCTTCATCCATCAATCCCACATACTGATCAGCAAGATCCCAATCGATCTTCACCTTTTTGGCAACCAGGCTCTCACCTTCCACCGTAATGAAGATTTCCACTCGTCCTCTTCTTATGTATTGATTCGCCGTTTTCTTCACCTTTTCTTCCAAAACCAAAAGCTGGCGCGGCATTCGAATCGTATATTCACAAAAACGATGGTTCACCGTCTTAATCTCGACAAAAACCTTGACCTGTTCGTTTTCCGCTTCCTCTCTTCCATAGCCCGTCATACTGGTAACCATGGGTTCCACATCCTATCAAGCATAATGTAGTAATTTCGCGTTTACATTCATTATATATTAGCTACAGCATGAAAACTTTAGCTTACAAATAAAATACTACAAAAATAAAAAGGCAATAGAGCAAAACTCTACCACCTTAATGATTATATCATATTTCATTGTGCTTTTCTTGCTAAAAAGGTTCCAGCCAGTAAAAAAGTTGGGATGGATGCCATTCCTATTACCAATAGCCAATCCCTTCCCGAAATCGGTACAGTATGGAAGATGGTTTGCAAAGGCTTCATATACATGACTGCTAGCATTAATAACAGGGAGGACAGTACTGCTCCCACTAGATAAAGATTACCGAATGGATTTCTCGAGAAGATCGAACTTTCACTTCGGCAATCGAAAACATGTATTAGCTGAGCTAGTACCAGTGTTGCGAACGCGATTGTTTGTGCATAAGCAAGGTTACCCGGATTCGTACGATAAACCACATAAAATGCTATCAATGTAGAAATTCCAATCAGAAAGCCGCGTGAGATGATCTTCCAGCCAAGCCCTCGTCCGAAAACACCTTCGTTTGCATTTCTTGGTTTTCTTTTCATAACATCTTCTTCTGGGGAATCCAGGCCCAACGCCATCGCAGGCAGTCCGTCCGTAACAAGGTTCACGAATAAAATCTGGATTGGTATCAAAGGTAATGGCAAGGCACATAGCATCGCAAAAAACATGACCAAAATCTCCCCAACATTGGAAGCAAGCAAATAACGGATGAACTTCCTGATGTTTTCATAAATATTTCTGCCTTCTTTGATGGCCGATTTAATGGTGGCAAAATTATCATCAACCAATATCAAGGAAGATGCTTCCTTAGCGACATCAGTCCCCGTTATACCCATTGATATACCAATATCCGCTGATTTTATCGCAGGTGCATCATTAACACCATCCCCTGTCATTGCGACGACATGTCCTTTATTTTGCAAGGCTTTTACGATTTTCAATTTATGTTCTGGGGAAACGCGGGCAAATACCGACACACTTTCAACAACTTCCTCAAGTTCCCCGACTTCCATATCAGCCAATTGCCGTCCTTCAAGTACACGGTCTTTTCCTTTTAAAATACCAAGTTCTTTAGCTATTGCCCTTGCGGTTATTACATGATCACCAGTAATCATGACTGTTTTAATCCCAGCATCCCTGCATTCCTTAACTGCCTGCTTCACTTCTGGGCGAGGGGGATCAATCATGCCCTGCAGTCCCATAAAGGTCAAATTGCGCTCAGCTTCTGCTTCATGAAGCAAAATCGTTCCTTTTGGAAGGGGTTTATAACCAACAGCAATCATTCGAAGTGCCTGTGAAGCAAGCTCATTCATGTCCTGTTGCACCCTTTCCTTACTCTCGCGATTCAATATTTCCGACTTTCCTCCCCATAGAATCGTGTCACTCTGGGCGATCAATACATCTGGGGCCCCTTTTACGATGACGAAATGATTATCTTTATCATCCTTCACTATGACACTCATCATTTTGCGGCTCGAGTCGAATGGAAACTCCTTGACTACCGTAAACCTCTTAGATAAGTGTTCCCTTGTCAAACCCGCTTTCATTGCCGCGACCAACATCGCCCCTTCTGTCGGATCACCGTCTAATATATATCGATCGCCATTCTCATTTAACTCAGCTTTGTTACAGAGCATGCCGAATGTAATTATTTGAAGCAAGGCATTTTGGTTTTTCGGAGCAACTGAAACTCCCTCTAAAGAAAACTCTCCGACAGGATTATAACCAGTCCCGCCGACATCCCAAGTTTTTCCCTCACTCCAAACCTTCGTCACCGTCATTTTGTTTTGCGTCAGTGTACCTGTCTTATCTGAGCAAATCACCGTTGCACAGCCAAGCGTTTCTACTGCAGGAAGCTTGCGGACAATCGCTTTTTGTTTGATCATACGTTGAACGCCCAAAGACAAGGCTACAGTCACAATGGCTGGCAAGCCTTCGGGAATCGCCGCAACAGCCAAAGATACCCCGGCTAAAAACATCGTATAGAGGTCATGCCCTTGAATGACGCCAGTCAGCACCACGATCACGGTTAATATTAAAGCCGTGACGATCAAAATTTTCCCTAACTGCTCCAATCGCCTTTGAAGAGGTGTTTCTTTTGTTTCTGCAGTCTGCAGGAGATTCGCAATCTTTCCCATCGCCGTATTCATTCCTGTAGCGATTACGATTCCAACCCCATTCCCTCTTGTAACCATCGTTCCCATAAAAGCCATATTTTCCTGATCACCGATATCTTCGACTTCATTCATCAATGGATCAGAACATTTAACAGCCGGGAGTGACTCACCAGTAAGGGCAGACTCTTCAATTTCAAGGCTTGAATGGTCGACAATCCGTAAATCGGCACCAATTCGGTCTCCGCTCGAAAACTTCAGAATATCCCCCACAACAACTTCTCTCGAAGGGACTTTCAGCCAGTGTCCATCACGAAGTACGTTGACTTGCGGCGCTGCCATTTCCTTTAGGGCATCCAGGGATTTTTCAGCCTTCCGTTCTTGAAAAAAACCAAGTAATCCATTCAAAAAAACAATCGCCATGATGGCAATCGCATCGATATATTCGCCCAAAATCCCGGAGACTAAGGTCGCGGCAAGTAAAACTATGACCATGAAATCCTTGAATTGTGCGAAAAATAACAGAATGGCTGACTGCTTTTCACCTTCCTTCAATTCATTAAAGCCATTCTTTCGCAGCCTGTCCTTTACTTCATCATCGTCCAAACCGTGTGTAACGTTTGTTTGAAGCGCTTTCTCCATTTCTTGATTATTCATTTTCCTGAACTCCATCAAGTATCACACATCCCTTTGAATAGAATGAAATAGGCTCCTGTATCCATCTCAACAGGCGCTCTCGCTTTACTCATCCAACAACACCTGCCCGCTTACCGATACATAAAACAACCTGCTCTTCTTCCATGATTATTCAGACTCGTCCAAAATAATGCTATAATTAAACAGAATTGCGGAAAGAAGAACGATCCGGATAATATAATGAATGGACAAACTTTGTAATATCACGAATCTATTAAAATCACATCCATTCAATATTCCTGAACTGCAACCCCAGCTTTTCACCCAGTTCAACTAAATTTGTGAATTCAGCTAAAATGGGCTGATTCTGATACATCGATAACGCCGTGCAGAATTTAGTAGCATAGAAAATCTTATGTAAAGGAAGTAAAAATAGAATGTCATTTGATGGATTATTTACGAAAGCGATGACGGAAGAAATCGCTTCTATATTAAAAGGTGGACGAATCAATAAGGTACATCAGCCTTATAAAAATGAAGTAATACTGGTTGTTCGTGCTGGAGGTAAGAACCATAAACTCTTATTATCAGCCCACCCAAGTTATTCAAGGGTGCAATTGACCGAAGAAAGTTATGAAAATCCTAAAGAAGCACCCATGTTCTGTATGCTTCTTAGGAAGCATCTCGAGGGCTATACGATAGAAGATATTTATCAATATGAACTTGATAGGATGATCATCTTTGAGGTGAAAGGCCGCAATGAGCTTGGAGATGTTTCTCAAAAGCAGTTAATCATTGAAATCATGGGGCGTCACAGCAACATTGTTTTAGTCGATAAAGAACGGAATATGATTTTAGACAGCATTAAGCATGTTTCCTATGCAGTGAACAGCTATCGGGCGATATTGCCCGGCCAGGAATATAAGGCGCCACCCGCACAGGAAAAGGATAATCCCTTCAATGCTACTGAGGACGATATCAGGAAGAATATTGACTTTAATGCAGGAAAACTAGATAAACAGCTTGTTGCCCATTTTTCAGGAATTTCACCTTTAGCTGCAAAGGAAGCCGTTTACCGAGCTGGATTGGCCAACAGCACCACCCTTCCATCAGCTTTTTCAAGGCTTATCCAAGAAATCTCGGAACATAACTATGCCGCGACGATCAAACAAGATGGCAATAAAGAAGTTTTTTATATGCTTTCACTAGAGCATTTGACAGGAAAACAGCGTACTTTTTCTTCATTAAGCGAGATGCTCGACCGTTATTATTTCGGAAAGGCAGAACGTGATCGGGTTAAGCAAAAGAGCCAGGATGTAGAACGTTTCATTACTAATGAAATGGAAAAGAACTCAAAAAAAATTGTGAAGCTTGAACGAACATTAAAAGATACGGAACGCGGGGAACAGTATCAGTTGTTCGGTGAGCTGCTTACAGCTAATCTATATCAAATGAAAAAAGGCATGAAGGAAATTGAAGTCGTCAATTATTATGATGAAGAACAAAGTACGGTCATCATTCCGCTTGACCCATTAAAAAATCCATCCGATAATGCACAAAAGTACTTCTCGAGATACCAAAAATCCAAAAATGCAGTCGGTGTCGTTCAAGAGCAAATCGAAAAAACAAAATTGGAATTGGCCTACTTTGATGCCTTGCATCAGCAGCTCCAATCAGCTTCCCCAAAAGATATAGAGGAGATTCGCGAAGAACTTCAGGAAGAGGGCTACATCCGGCAGAAAAAGAAAAAAGGCATGAAAAAGCCAGCCAATGCAAAACCTCAGCTTGAAACATATTATGCTACCGATGGAGATCTCATTTTTGTCGGAAAAAATAATAAACAAAATGATTACCTAACGAATAAGTTCGCACGCCGTGATGAGATTTGGCTTCACACCAAAGATATCCCTGGCTCACATGTAGTGATTCGAAATGAATCACCAAGTGAAAAAACGATTAAAGAGGCAGCCGTATTAGCAGCTTTCTTCAGTAAAGCTAGACTTTCGAGCTCAGTGCCCGTTGACTTTACACAAGTTCGCCATGTAAAGAAACCGAATGGCTCAAAGCCTGGTTTCGTGATCTATGATCAGCAGCAAACCGTATATATTACTCCAGATGCCGATATCGTCATTCACTTAAAGGAAGCAGTAAAGGATTAAATGGTAAAAAAATAGAGGTGACCCAATCCTGCGTGATTGGGCCACCTCTATTTTCATGCTGAAATCCAAGCGGTATCTGCCGGATTCTCCCGCCATTTTTTTAACTTTTCCAATTCATCTGCTGTGATGTATCCTTTTTCATTAGCGACTTTTATCAAAGTCGAGTAGTCACTCAACGAATGGTTAGTGATGCCCTCAGCATTGAATTTTTCTTTTCCCTTTTCCAACTCGTAAGTAAAAATTGAAACGACTCCAAGAACCTCACAGCCAGCTTCTTTAAGTGCGTTAACAGCAGTAATTACACTGCCTCCGGTTGAAATCAAGTCTTCCACAACTACAACTTTTTGTCCTGGCATAGCTTTGCCTTCGATTTGATTGCCCTTTCCGTGCTCCTTAGCTTTGGAGCGAACATAGCACATCGGTGCATTTAATTTTTCACTTACCCAAGCTGCATGCGGAATACCGGCAGTTGCTGTGCCTGCGATCAGTTCAGCCTCAGGGAAATGCTGTTCAATCAATCCTTTCAACCCTTCCGCTATTTCCTTCCGGACCTCTGGGTACGAAAGGGTCAAGCGGTTGTCGCAATAAATGGGTGATTGAATTCCAGATGCCCAAGTGAAGGGGTCATTCGGCTGTAGGTACACTGCTTTTATTTCCAATAAATGTTCAGCTATCTTTTGATTTAACATGATATTCCCTCCCAAGCTGCTTTCATATCCAAATAGGCCCTTAATGGATCTTTTGCTCCTGTTATAGCTCTTCCGACAACGATGGCATCCGCTCCAAAATCCCTTGCCTGTTCAGGTGTGGCAATTCTCTTTTGATCATGCGTCTGTCCACCTGCACTTCGGATTCCAGGTGTGACTGTTAAGAATTCAAGTCCGATGCGTTCATGTATGTTCTTTACTTCATGAGTGGAACAGACAACGCCATCCAATCCTGCCTGTTGAGTAAGTTTTGCATAATGGAGGACCGAGTCCTCCAAAGACCCTTCAATGTTTTGCTCAACGTTCATTTGTTCTTGTGACGTGCTTGTCAGTTGGGTAACCCCTATGCATAAAGGACGTTTTTTTCCAGCTGACGTTCCTTTATCCAGACCCTCCATAGCTGCTTCCATCATTTTCTGACCACCCGCCGCATGTACATTGACCATGTCAGCACCTAAAGTTGCCAAACCTGTCATGGCCATTTTGACCGTATTCGGAATATCATGAAGTTTCAAGTCCAAAAACACATCGTGGCCTTGCTCTTTTACGAAAGAAATAATTGCTGGTCCATTCTGATAAAATAATTCCATCCCCACTTTTACAGCGAGTTTTTCCGTGGGAAACTGACTCAGGAATCTTTCCGTTTGAATGAGGTCAGGGAAATCAAGGGCGATAATTAGTGACTGCTTCATTCTGCTTCCAGCTCCTTCCGGTACATTCTGAAATATGGGCAAACCCAAGCTCATCCAACAATTTCGGTAATTCTTCGATGATGGTCGGGCATACAAAAGGATCCACGAAGTTGGCGGTTCCCACCGCAACAGCACTGGCACCTGCATAGAAAAATTCAATGACATCTTCTGCTGTAGCGATTCCGCCCATTCCGATTATTGGAATCGACACTTGCTGGCTCACCTCATAAATCATCCGGAGCGCAACAGGTTTTATTGCAGGACCAGATAACCCACCCGTTCTGTTCGAAAGAATCGGCCTGCCAGTTTTTAAATCCAAACGCATGCCGACTAATGTGTTAATCATTGTCAACCCGTCGGCCCCGCCTTCTTCTACAGCTTTGGCCATTTCCACAATATTACTGACATTTGGAGAAAGCTTCACATATACAGGCACCGAGGAGACTTCCTTGACTGCCTTGGTTACCTCTTTTGCAACTTCTGGAACCGTACCAAAAGCTATACCACCTTCTTTTACATTTGGACAAGAGATATTTAATTCGAGGGCCTTTACATTCCCTACCTTACTTATGTCACTGGCAACCTTTACATAGTCAGTTATTTGTGAACCCGCAACGTTAGCGATGATAGGGACATCATATCCACCTAACCAAGCCAGTTCTTCACTGATGACTTTTTCTAAACCTGGATTCTGCAGACCGATGGCGTTCAGCATTCCCGAAGAGGTTTCCGCAACACGCGGAGTCGGGTTACCGAACCTCGGCTCAGGAGTGGTCGCTTTAATCATTATCGCCCCAAGAATATCCAAGTCAAAAAATTGACTGTATTCACGGCCGAACCCAAAGCAGCCAGATGCTGGCATGACCGGATTTTTTAAGTGTAATCCTGGTAACTCAACTGAAAGCCTGCTCATAATATCACCTCTCCTGCCCGGAATACAGGTCCATCGCTGCATACCTTTTTGTAACTGAAACCAGTTGGATCATCCCCTGTATGACATACACAGGCAAAGCATGCACCGATGCCGCAACCCATCCTTTCCTCGAGGGACAGGTAAAGCTTTTTATCCCGATAGCCCGCTTCCAATGCTTTTAGCATTGGTGTAGGCCCGCATGAAAAGATCGTTGCAAACTCCTGTTCCAGGTTGTCAATCACAGTCGTAACAAATCCTTTTGTCCCATATGAACCATCCACTGTGGCAATATGGGTATCACCTAATTCACTAAACTCTTCCTCGTAAAAGATGGCTGACTTGGTCTGGAAGCCCAATACATGGATCACCCTGACACCATTTGCAACCAACATCTTTGATAATTGATACAGGGGCGGGACACCAATCCCGCCGCCAACCAATAATGCCGTTTCTCCCTTTTTGGCCTCATGAACGGGAAATCCGTTGCCAAGGGGTCCAAGAATATCGACCGCTTCCGCCTCTTTACGCTGTGATAACAGCGTCGTTCCTTTCCCTTCAGCCCGGTATATCATCGTGAACTGTTTTTCACTGCTGTTGTAAGAAGAAATTGAAATCGGGCGTCTTAACAATGGCTCTGTGCCTTCTGTTGTCTTGACTTGGACAAACTGACCTGGTTGTTTCATCTCTGTAACCAATTCTCCTTGCAGAGTAAGTTCAAAGATGGATGGGGCCAGTTCTTTATGAGTTAAGACCTTCATTCTTTCCTTCTTGATCATATATAGCTCACCTCACGACTTTTTTCCGTTTTTCCCATTGCCTCTGCCGAGAAGGTCATGGATTCTATCACTCTTAAAATGGCTTCTGCCGTATCGAGGGATGTAAGGCATGTCACTCCATTCTCAACCGATTCACGTCGGATTCTGAAACCATCGCGTTCCGGCTGCTTCCCTTTGGTCAAAGTGTTTATGACGAATTGTGCTTCCCCGTTTCGGATAACATCCAAGAGGTTTGTGCCTTCTTCGCCAATTTTACCGACAATCGCAGTCGGTATGCCGGATTGCTCCAATAAGGCAGCAGTTCCGCTGGTGGCTATCAGCTTGAAACCGATATTATGGAAGCGTTTTGCTAAAAGAAGCGCTTCTTGCTTATCTTTATCAGATATCGTCAATAATACCGAACCATGCCCCTCAATCTTAAAGCCGGAAGCGACCAGTCCTTTATATAAAGCCTTTTCAAGTGTGCTATCTTTTCCCATTACTTCACCAGTCGATTTCATTTCAGGTCCGAGTGAAATGTCCACACCTCTTAATTTTGCAAAAGAGAATACCGGCACTTTTACATAGACCCCAGTTTGTTCTGGCACTAATCCGGATTCATACCCCTGGCTTTTAAGTGAGTGGCCCAAGATGACCTTAGTGGCTAAGTTAGCCATCGGCACATTCGTAATTTTACTTAAGAATGGAACGGTTCGGCTCGAACGCGGATTTACTTCAATGACATACACTTCTTCATTGCTGATGACATATTGAATGTTCAGGAGACCAATTATATTCAAGCCTTTTGCCAATCTGGTCGTATAGTCTATGATTACTTCTTTTTGTTTTTCCGTTAGATTTTGAGGCGGATAGACTGCAATCGAATCACCGGAATGGACGCCAGCACGTTCGATATGCTCCATTATTCCTGGGATTACAACCGTCTCGCCATCGGAAATACCATCGACTTCGACTTCTTTACCTGTTAAGTAGCGGTCTATCAGCACAGGATGATCTGGATTTATCTTCACAGCATTTTTCATGTAATGCAGCAATTCTTCTTGTTTATAGACGATTTCCATCGCTCTTCCTCCGAGTACATACGATGGTCTTACTAATACTGGGTAACCAATGTCTTCAGCAATGACGATTGCTTCATCAACCGATGTTGCGGTTTTACCCTTCGGCTGCGGAATGTCTAAATCTTTAAGTGCCTTTTCGAATTTATTACGATTTTCCGCCCTATCCAGGTCTTCAAGTGAAGTACCAAGGATCTTCACTCCTCTTTCAACAAGACCATCTGCAAGGTTGATCGCCGTCTGTCCACCAAACTGGACAATGACCCCTTCTGGTTTTTCCAAATCGATGACATGCATGACATCTTCAAGAGTCAATGGTTCGAAGTAAAGTTTGTCGGAGATACTGAAATCCGTCGAAACTGTTTCGGGATTGTTGTTGATGATGATCGCTTCATATCCCGCTTCTTTGATGGCCCATACTGAATGTACTGTCGCATAATCAAACTCTACACCTTGCCCTATACGAATTGGGCCAGACCCCAGGACAATGACACTTTTCTTTTCAGTAACGATGGATTCATTTTCATCTTCGTATGTCCCATAAAAATACGGTGTTTCCGATTCGAATTCCGCAGCACATGTATCGACCATTTTGTAAACAGGGATGATCCCTTGTTGTTTCCGGAACTCATAGACGTCAATTTCGGGAACTTCCCAAATTTCAGCGATCGTTTTATCCGAAAACCCTAGTTCTTTAGCCTTTTGTAATACTTCACGATCAAAAGAATGTTCTTGAAGCTCCTTCTCAAAGTCGATTATCTTTTTCAGCTTATGCAAGAAGAATAAATCGATCTGGCTCCATTCGTGAATGGTTTCGATCGTTTTCCCCCGTCTTAATGCTTCGCCGATATAGAATAACCGTTCATCTCCCGCTTTTCGGATCCGCTTCTCTATTTTTTCATCCTCAAACTCATCATTCAATTCAAGATGGTATATACCTGCTTCAAGGGAACGTACAGCTTTTAAGATGGATTCTTCGAATGTACGGCCGATTGCCATAACTTCTCCGGTCGCTTTCATTTGCGTCCCGAGCCTACGGTTGGCGCTCTCGAACTTATCGAAAGGCCAACGCGGAATTTTCGTAACGACATAGTCTAGTGCCGGTTCAAAGCTTGCATAGGTTTTGCCTGTGACAGGGTTCATCATTTCATCAAGCGTCAAACCGACGGCTATCTTTGCTGCAAGCTTTGCAATCGGATATCCAGTTGCCTTTGATGCAAGTGCCGACGAACGGCTGACCCGTGGGTTCACTTCAATGACGTAATATTGATAGCTGTTTGGATCTAGTGCAAGCTGAACATTACATCCACCTTCAATTTTCAAGGCACGAATAATCTTCAAAGACGTATTTCTAAGCATTTGATACTCTCTGTCACTTAATGTTTGGCTTGGTGCAGCAACTATTGAATCGCCTGTATGGACACCTACAGGGTCGAAGTTTTCCATATTACAAACGACTATTGCATTATCATTGGAATCACGCATCACTTCATATTCCACTTCTTTGAAACCGGCAATGCTCTTCTCAAGCAGACATTGGTGAACCGGACTGCTTTTCAGGCCACCTTCAACAATTTCGATCAGTTGCTCTTCGTTATCACAAATCCCGCCGCCTGTTCCGCCAAGTGTGAAGGCAGGACGTACGATGACCGGATAGCCGACTCGTTCCACGAATGTATAAGCCTCTTCCAAGTTATGAATAATGTCACTGTCAGGAACTGGTTCACCAAGATCATTCATTAGGGTACGGAAAAGGTCACGGTCTTCCGCTTGTTGGATGGCGGAAAGTTTCGTCCCAAGGATTTGCACATTGCATTCTTCAAGGATTCCTGCTTCGGCAAGTTCGACGGCCATGTTCAATCCAGTCTGACCGCCCAGGGTAGGTAATAGTGCATCTGGACGCTCTTTACGAATGATTTTGCTGACAAATTCCAATGTGATCGGTTCGATATAAACCGCATCGGCCATTTCACTGTCTGTCATGATTGTAGCAGGGTTAGAGTTAATCAGGATTACTCGATAACCTTCTTCTTTTAAGGCTATACATGCTTGGGTTCCTGCATAATCGAACTCGGCGGCCTGTCCGATGACGATCGGACCGGAACCAATTACTAGGATGCTTTTTATATCAGTGCGTTTTGGCATGTTTTTTCCCCCTTGGTAGTTGCAGTTTCTATCATTTGTAAAAATTCGTTGAATAAGTAGTTGGCATCTTCCGGACCTGGTGATGCTTCCGGGTGATATTGTACGGTGAAAGCTGGATATTCTTTATGGCGCAGTCCCTCAATCGTACCGTCATTCAACGCTGTATGTGTCACAATAAGATCAGTCTTTTCAATGGAAAGCTCTTTGACTGTGTATCCATGATTTTGAGATGTGATGGATACCTTCCCGGTACGAAGGTCTTTAACCGGATGGTTAGAGCCTCGATGGCCGAATTTTAATTTTTCCGTATCTCCACCGTTTGCAAGCGCGAATAATTGATGGCCTAAACAGATGCCGAATAATGGCACTTTTGTTTGGACTGTACGGATCATTTCAAGCGTCTCATGAACACTTTTCGGATCTCCAGGACCGTTTGAAAGCATCACACCATCTGGGTGATATTGCATCACTTCCTCGGCGGTAACGTTATAAGGTACGACTACGACATCACAGCCGCGCTTCGTCAACTCACGTAAAATCCCATGCTTCATGCCATAATCTACAAGAACAACCCGCGGGCCTCTGCCCGGGCTTGAATAAGGTGTTTTTGTTGAAACCTGTTTCACTTGATTAGAAGGAATTACCGTTGCTCTCAACTGGGAAACAACCTCTTCGGCATCTTTATTGATATTGCAGAGCGCGCCTTTCAATGCACCTGATTTCCTGATGATTCTTGTAAGTTTTCTTGTATCGATTCCGCTTATTCCAGGTATGTTCTTCATTTTAAGATATTCATCAAGTGATGACTGGTTTCGCCAATTTGAAGGAAGTTCTGCTGTTTCCTTAACGACGAATCCTGATATCGCTGGATTGATGGATTCAAAGTCATCCCGGTTTATCCCGTAGTTCCCGATCAATGGATACGTAAGTGTAACGATTTGACCGCAATAAGATGGATCGGATAGAATCTCCTGGTAGCCTGTCATTCCTGTGTTAAAAACGACTTCACCTATTTTTTCTACGTCCCCTCCGAATGCTTCCCCAAGGAAAACCGTACCGTCTTCTAAAATTAGTTGTCTTTTCATCCTTGAACACGTCCTTTTTCCCAAGCTGTTATTCCTTCTGCAATCGTCATGACTGGCCAGCCATAACATTTCTTTTCATTAAAAGGTGTATTTTTCCCTTTTGAAGCAAACTCTTCATTATCAATTTCTTTTTCCGTTTCCAAATCGATGAGCACTATATCGGCAGTAGCACCTTCCTTTAGCTCTCCATAAGGAAGCGAGAAACTTTCAGATGGTTTGATCGTCATGAAATCAACCAATTGCTTTAATGTTATGACGCCCTTTTTGACCAATTCGGTGTAAAGCAACGGGAAGGCCGTCTCCAATCCTACTATTCCAAAAGGAGCTAGCTGCATTCCCTGCGCTTTTTCATCTGCCGCATGCGGGGCATGGTCTGTTGCTATAAAATCGATGGTTCCGTCAAGCAGTCCTTCTATCAACGCGTCCCGATCTTCACGCCCCCTTAATGGCGGGTTCATTTTATAATTCGTATCAAGTCCCGGTATATCATCTTCACACAATAATAAATGATGCGGTGTAACTTCGGCCGTGACACGAATACCGGCACGTTTGGCATCCCTCACCGTTCTAACCGATTCCTTCGTGGATATATGGCAAACGTGATAATGGCAGTCTGCCGCTTCCGCAAGTAGGATATCCCGGGCAATATGTACAGCTTCACATACGGACGGAATTCCATTGATCCCCTGTTCCTTTGAGAATCTTCCTTCATGGACGGAGCCTTTATTGATTAAGCTATTATCTTCACAATGAGCGACTATGGCCATATCCTGAGCCGCTGCCCGTTTCATCGCTTCAAACATCATCCCGGCTTCTTGAATTCCTACGCCATCGTCCGTAAAGGCGAAAGCACCCTTTTGTTTTAATGAAGAAAAGTCGGTCAACTCCTTGCCGGCTTCCCTAATCGTTATGGATGCATAAGGGAGTACCCTGACATGCGCCGTTTCTTCAATTTTTCGGTTAAGAGCTTCAAGGTTTTCCACTGTATCAGGAACTGGCCTTGTATTAGGCATCGCCGCTACCGTAGTGAAACCGCCTCTTGCTGCTGCAAGCGTTCCAGTTGCGATCGTTTCCTTATGTTCCCCGCCCGGTTCGCGCAAATGGACATGCAGGTCAACAAACCCTGATGTAATAAGTAACCCTTCTGCGTCAACTACCTTACAATTTTCCGTTGATAAGTTCTCGCCGATTTTTGTGATGACCTTTCCTTCTATTTCAATGTCCGCTTTTTTGAATGAATTTTGATTATCTAGCAATACTCCATTTTTGATTACAGTTTTCATGGTTAATTCCCCCTTCGAATTGTTCAAGCACATTTTTTAATACGGCCATTCTTATAAACACGCCATTTTCCATTTGTTTGAAAATTCTTGAGCGGCTGCATTCGACTAATTCACTGTCTATTTCCACACCGCGGTTTATTGGTGCAGGATGCATGATGATCGCACCCGGTTTCATATTTTTTTCACGTTGTTTGGTCAGACCAAAATTCTCCAGATAGTCTCCATTTGCCTGGTCGTATTTTTCAATATGCCTTTCATGCTGTATTCTGAGCAGCATGACTACATCCGATGTCGCCATCGCTTGATCGATGTCTTCATATCTTCCTAAACTGTTTGTTCTGTCAAACCATTCAGGCGGACCTGAAAATACGACATTCGCTCCTAAACGAGTCAATGCTTCTGCATTCGATTTTGCAACCCGACTATGCCTTACATCCCCAATTATCGCAATCTTCAGACCTTCGAAACTTTTAAACTCTTGTTTTATCGTCAATAAGTCCAGTAATGACTGGGTTGGATGATTTCCGCATCCATCCCCTGCATTGATTATCGGAATACCGATTTTCTCTTTCAACTCGTCAAAATAATTATCCTGCTCATGACGGATGACCAAGGCATTGACGCCTATTGCTTCGAACGTTTTAACAGTGTCATATAAGGTTTCCCCCTTTAACACGGATGATGTACCCGCATCAAAAGGAATGACCTCAAGGCCCAGTTTTCTTTCAGCCATTTCAAAGCTTGATTTTGTTCGTGTGCTTGGTTCAAAGAACAGATTGGCAACAGTGGTCTGCTGTTTAGGATTCCAGCCAGATCCGTTGGCAAATCCTTCGGCCTCATGTAATATTTTTTCAATGTCAGTTATAGTCAATTCATTCATCGTAAATAACATTTTCATCGATCCTGCTCCTTTCACATTTGTGATGCGGGGCATAAAAAAACACCCCGCCATTAAGGATAGGGTGTAGGTCATAAAGAATTGTGAGTACGAGGAATGGTTCATCATTTTATCCCCGTTCTCATTCATCTTTATAGCAACACCCTTTTAAGCCTCTCTGGACTTCTTTTAAAAGGTGATCTATTGTTTGATGCAGTTTCACTTATTTTTCAAAGATGTCTCCGGATATTTTTTCCCGGTCCGGAAGAATCAAGTTAAGAAGGATCCCGACGATGGCTGAAAGTGCCATGCCGGAAAGCGATACTGTTTCCGATAGTTGTACGAACGCGCCTCCGATTCCTAACACCAGTATGACTGAAGCTATCATCAGGTTTCTTTTCTTGTCAAAATCAACCTTATTATCAATCAGCATCCTTAATCCACTTGATGCGATGATACCGAAGAGTAAGATGGAAATGCCGCCCATCACTGCTGTAGGTATCGAGCTGATGACTGCTGAAATCTTACCGTTAAAGCCAAAGATGATTGCAGTTAACGCTGCCCCTCCGATGATATAAACACTAAATGCCTTTGTCATGGTCAGGACCCCAATATTTTCACCGTATGATGTCAGCGGTGGCCCACCGATGAAGGAACCAATCATGATTCCTGCCCCATCTCCTAAAATCGAGCGATGCAAACCGGGCTTTTCCAAAAAATTCCTTCCGACTACTTTACTCAGTACCATCTGGTGCCCGATATGTTCTGATAAAGTGACGACGGCCACAGGGACCATGATGGCAATGACTTCCCATGAAAAGGTCGGTGTATAGGTTACATAGGGAAACATGAAATCAGGCATTTCCCACCATTTAGCCGACTTGATTGGTTCATAATCTATTATTCCTGCTACAGCCGAACAACTGTAGCCCACTATGATCCCCATTAATATAGGAATTAAGTTAATGAATCCTTTAAAGAACACGTTGCAGATGATGGTTACCGCTAAAGTTATTAGCGCTATTATAATATATGTGACACTGTAATTTTTTTGCGGATCATACATCGCCATGTCTACGGCCGTTCCAGCTAGGCTTAATCCGATTACGATAATGACCGGACCAACCACAACCGGAGGAAGCAAATTCATTAACCAGCGCAATCCTACTTTTTGGATAATCAAAGCTACTATCCCATATATGAACCCTGCTGCAAAGCAGCCGATCATGGCCGCTTCCGGTCCTCCTAAAGCCTTTGCCGCAATGATTGGCGTAATGAAGGCGAAAGATGAACCGAGATAAGCAGGAATTTGACCTTTGGTAATCAATAAGTATGAAAGTGTTCCTAATCCGCTTGAAACCAATGCTACCGCCGGGCTTAACCCCACCAAGAATGGCACCAGTACAGTTGCACCGAACATTGCGAATAGGTGCTGGATACTTAATGTAATCCACTGGCCAACTCTAGGTACGTCTTCAACATCAAGTACGACGTCCCTTTTTGCTTCTTCCATATTCGTATCCCCCTCATGAAAATTGCATCAAAACTGCAAAAACCCTCTTTGCAGTATATACAAAGAGGGTTTCTCAGAAGGCGGAATGCCTATGCATAGACACAACTCTCCCGATTGACTCCCTTTGCCAGCCTCTCTGGACTGTCTTTAAAAGGGTTATATGAAATTTTCATGTTGTTTATTTTTCTAATATAGTGACTTGATCTACTTCATCTACTTCTGTTAAAGCAACTGTAATTTTTTCAGATTGGGAAGTCGGAACGTTTTTCCCGACGAAATCCGCACGTATCGGCAGTTCCCTATGTCCCCTGTCAACTAATACCGCGAGCTGGATTTGCGAAGGTCTTCCCAAATCCACCAGAGCATCCATTGCCGCCCTAACGGTTCTGCCGGTAAAAAGAACATCATCCACTAAAATCACTTTCTTGTTGCTGATATTGACCGGAATGTCTGAACCTTTTACGACGGGTTCCCCATCATTGGACTTTTTCGAGAGGTCATCGCGATAAAGTGTAATATCCAGTTCACCCAGCTCTATTTCCTTACCTTCTATTTGATTGATGCGCTTTGCAAGCCGGTCGGCAAGGAAAATCCCGCGTGTACGGATCCCGATTAAGACGCAATCCTCAATACCCTTATTTTTTTCAATAATTTCATGAGCAATTCTCGTCAAGGCTCTGCTAATGGCCTGTTCATCAAGTACTATGGCTTTCTCATTCAACATGTCGGCCACCCCGATTCCTTATTTCTGATTGGTTTTCTTCAACAAAAAATCCTCACACCAAGAAGGCATGAGGATTTTATCGCCATGGGTAGAATTACCCCACTTTGCGCATCCGTTTCCTTCTCAGTCTCTCTGAACTGTGTTAAAGGTTCTTATTAAGTTGTTATTATAATATATCAGAAAAACGTATTTGTCAATCCTTACTTCTACGCAATTGATTAATTAGGTTTTCAAACTCTTCCGGAATCGGAGCTTCGAATTCCATATACTCATTTGTACGTGGATGAATGAAACCAAGAAGACCGGCGTGCAATGCTTGTCCATCTAATTTCAGGGTCTTTTTCGGACCATATTTCGGATCTCCTGCAAGTGGGAACCCAATGTATTTCATGTGAACACGGATTTGATGCGTCCTGCCTGTTTCAAGCTGGCATTCCACCAAAGTGAATGCATTGAAACGTTCAATGACCCGGAAATGTGTAACAGCATTTTTGGAGTTTGAATCTGTGACAGTCATGCTTTGGCGATCCTTTTTATCCCGGCCTATCGGTGCATCGATAGTTCCGAAGTCATGAGGGATCACTCCATGAACTACAGCTTGATACTTACGGGTAACCGTTTTGTCAACAAGCTGCTGCACAAGTTTTTCATGTGCCATATCATTTTTTGCAACCATCAATAGTCCTGATGTATCTTTGTCGATTCGATGGACGATTCCAGGCCGCATCACACCGTTGATTCCAGAAAGATCGTTGCAGTGAGCCATCAAGCCATTTACAAGCGTGCCTGATACATGCCCTGGAGCAGGGTGGACAACCATACCGCTCGGTTTATTAACAACCAGCACATCTGCATCTTCATAATAGATGTCCAAATTCATTTCTTCAGCGACTGCATCCAATTCCTCAAGTTCAGGAATCGTTACTTCGATCGTATCGCCAGGAATAGCTTTGTAATTCGTCTTTATAGCCGAGCCATTTACTAAAACATGGTCATCTTTAATCCATTGCTGGACTTGAGTACGTGACCATTCCTCATTCAAAGTGGAAAGAGCCTTATCAATCCTAACTCCTTTTAGTGTTTCATCGATGCTGTATAACCTTTTATCCATTATCTTTCTCCTTACCTTTTTTTTCTTCTAAAAACATATGAATCACGAGCAGTCCGACACCAATTGAAAGCGCAGCATCAGCAACATTAAATACCGGGAAACTGTAGCTGAAAATATAGGTATGAACGAAATCCACTACTCCCTGACGAGCAACACGATCGATGAAATTACCAATCGCACCGCCTAGCATGAGAGCAAGTGCAACTCCAAGCAAACGGCTTTCCTTCGCCATTTTCTGAATATAATAGACAAGTCCAATAATGACAGCGATGGTGATGATGTAGAAAAACCACATTTGACCTTGTAGAATTCCCCATGCTGCCCCACGATTACGATGCGAGGTGATATATAGAAGGTTTTCAATAATTTCAATGCTTTCTCCGTACTCCATTTTTTGCACAATCATCCATTTTGTCAGCTGATCGAAAGCTATGACCAAAAGGGCTATTAAATAATAAAACACACTTTTTCCCCCAAACTAATCAAATCTTCACTTTTGAATTGTAGCATAAACTAGAAATAATAACTAATACGAAAAACAGAAGTCTGTTTTTATATCATGGGATAATATTGGGTAATTAAGAAAAGATCAACATCCCCTAATGCAGGATGCTATATTTCTAAAAATGTTTTTAGCCTTATCTGTTCTCATTCCCATAAAAAAGCCGATCCCTTCATTAGGGACCGGCCTTCCTTTTGGAATTATTGATTCACATAATGCTCCTTCACGACTGTTGCACAACGTGGGCAAAGTGTTGGATGTTCTTCCACTTGACCTACTTCTTTCGAAACATTCCAGCAACGTTCACACGTTTCACCTTCTGCTTTTGTAACAAGGATCGCGATATCCTCAAGTTTAACCGCTTCTGCCGGGGCATTTGTCACATCGCCAGCGATTTCAAATTCGGAAACGATGAATAACTGTTCAAAGCTTTCCTTAATGCTATCAAGCAAATTCTTCGTTTCTTCATTAACATATACCATCACTTTTGCGTTCAGTGATTTTCCGATGACTTTTTGGTTCCGGGCTTCTTCTAATGCTTTCAGTACATTATCACGGACATTCATGAATGCCGTCCATTTTTCTTCAATGATTTCAGCATCATCGATGGAAATTTCCTCAGGCATCAATGTCAACTGTACACTTTCATCCATTACTCCCGGAATGAAAGCCCATACTTCATCAGCTGTATGAGAAAGGATTGGTGACACCAATTTCGTTAAGCTGACCAATGATTCGTAAAGAACCGTTTGAATGGCCAAACGCTCTTTACCATTTGGTGCTTCACAATAAAGAATGTCTTTCGCATAATCAAGGTAGAACGAACTTAAATCCTGTGTGCAGAAATTATTGACCATATTATAAATTGTGGCAAACTCATAATTTTCATAACTTAGCTTCGACTGTGTGATCAACTTATTCAATTTAACTAGCATGTATCGGTCGACTTCAGGTAATTCTTGGACTGCCACTTTATCGGTTTCTGGATTGAATCCATCCAAGTTCCCTAACAAGAAGCGGAATGTATTACGGATTTTCCGGTACACTTCTGAAACTTGTTTTAAAATAGGATCGGAAACCCTGACATCCGATTGGTAATCCACCGAAGCAACCCAAAGGCGTAAAATATCTGCACCAAGTTGGTTCATGACCTTAGATGGCAGGACGACGTTCCCAATCGACTTACTCATTTTACGACCTTCGCCATCCAATGCGAACCCGTGGCTCAGCACGCCTTTATATGGCGCTTTGCCTGTAACCGCAACACTTGTTGAAAGTGATGAGTTAAACCAGCCGCGGTATTGATCGGAACCTTCTAAATAAAGGTCTGCAGGGCGCTGCAGGTCGTCTCTTTCTTCAAGTACCGCCTGATGAGAAGAACCGGAGTCGAACCATACATCCATGATATCCGTTTCTTTTGTAAAGATACCATTCGGGCTGCCTTCATGTGTATAGCCTTCAGGCAGAAGTTCTTTCGCTTCACGCTCAAACCAGATGTTTGAACCGTGTTCGCGGAATAGGTTTGAAATATGGTTGATGGTTTCATCCGTAATGATCGGCTCGCCATTTTCTGCATAAATGACTGGAATCGGCACGCCCCATGCACGTTGACGGGAAATACACCAATCCCCGCGGTCACGGACCATATTGAATAGACGCGTTTCACCCCAAGCGGGTACCCATTTGGTTTCTTCAATTGCTTCCAGAAGTTCACCGCGGAAGTCTTTGATTGACGCGAACCATTGTGCTGTTGCACGGAAGATTGTTGGTTTCTTCGTCCGCCAGTCATGTGGATAAGAGTGTGTAATGAACGTCAAGTTCAATAACGCGCCTGCTTCTGTTAATTTTTCAGTAATTGGTTTATTCGCTTGATCATAAAATAATCCAGCAAATTCTCCTGCCTCTTCCGTCATGACTCCTTTTTCATCTACAGGACAAAGTACGTCCAAGCCGTATTTTTGGCCAATGATAAAGTCATCTTCACCATGTCCAGGTGCAGTATGAACACAACCCGTACCAGCTTCAGTTGTTACGTGCTCACCCAACATCACTAAAGATTCGCGGTCATAAAGAGGGTGTTTGGCAACAGCGCGGTCCAACTCGCTCCCTTTTACTGTTTTCATGATAGACGGGTTATCCCAGCCTAAAGTTTCTGTAACCGATTCAAGTAGCGCTTCGGCAATTAAGAATTTTTCATTTTCGACAGCCACTACTACGTAATTTAATTGCGGATGCAATGAGATACCAAGGTTAGCCGGAATCGTCCAAGGAGTTGTCGTCCAGATGATGATCTTTACGCCTTCTTCGATTACACCTTTGCCATCTGTGACTTCAAAAGCAACATAGATCGATGCAGAACGTTTGTCTTGATACTCAATTTCAGCTTCGGCAAGGGCCGATTCACTTGATGGAGACCAGTAAACAGGTTTTTTCCCTTTATAAATATAGCCTTTTGTCGCCATTTCACCGAAGACCTTGATTTGCTGTGCTTCATATTCAGGCTTTAATGTGATATAAGGATTATCCCAATCACCACGGACCCCAATTCTCTTAAACTGCTCACGTTGATTGTTAATCTGAACATAAGCATATTCTTCACAAAGCTTTCTGAATTCGGCAACGCTCATTTCTTTCCGTTTCACGCCTTTTTTTGTCAATGCCGTTTCGATTGGAAGGCCATGCGTATCCCAGCCAGGTACATACGGTGCTTGAAAACCGCTCATTGATTTAAATCGGACAATGAAATCCTTTAAAACCTTATTCATTGCATGGCCCATATGGATATCACCGTTAGCATATGGTGGTCCATCATGTAAAATGAATAAAGGCCGTCCTTCCGTTTGTTCTTGCACTTTTTTATAGATGTTCATTTCTTTCCATTTTTCTTGGATTTCCGGCTCACGTTTCGGTAAATTCCCCCGCATTGGAAATTCAGTTTTAGGCATCAATAAGGTATCTTTGTATTCCATAATAAAATCCTCCATCCGTCTTTACAAAAATTCATTCGAACCGATGACTTGATATCCGGCCAAAATAAAAAGCCCTCTCATCCCTAAAAAAGGGACGAGAAAGCTTTGCTTCCCGCGGTACCACCCTGGTTAGAAAGATTCACAAAGTGAATCCAACCTCTCGAACATTCGTAACGTGAATGAAACGCTTCATTTACTTACTGCAAAAGCAGGTTCAACTCAGAACTCAAGGGTGATCTTCAATATCTTCGCTTATTCCGGGCTTTCACCATCCCCGGTTCGCTAAAAATAAGTGTGTGAAGAATTTACTTTCCCTGTCATCGTCTAATGTCATAATGAATAGTATTGTTAAAAAATTATATGCGAAAAAAGTGTTCAAAGTCAAGGAATCGTTTAAATTTCCTCTTCCACTCTCTCATTTAATTCTATTTCAGTCGCATCTACTTCATAATCAAGAAGATGGTCCCAATCGTCATTGTCCAGCAAATCCAGCTGTGCTCCGACAAGCATTTTAAAACGTGTCCGGAATACTTTGGATTGCTTTTTCAAATCTTCGATATCCATCGCTATTTTCCTTGCTTTCACAAGTGACTCATTGACGATCCGGTCCGCATTTTTCTCTGCTTCCTTTATGATCAGTTTCGCTTCTTTTTGGGCATTGCGCCTTAATTCTTCGGCTGCCTCCTGTGCGACAATAATCGACTTATTAAGTGTACCCTCGATTGTCGTAAAATGTCCCAAACGATCATAAGTCTCGTTCAGCTTATCTTCAAGTTCTTTCTTCTCCCTCAAAATCAATTCATAATCCTTAATGACCTGATCGAGAAATTCATTTACTTCATCTTCATCATACCCTCGAAATACTTTGTTAAATTCCTTGTTATGTATATCTATCGGGGTTAAGGGCATTACGGCACCTCCAGAACGGTTTCTACTCTAGTATGTTAAAACTCTATATTCGACAATAAATGTATGAATCCTGCTTGATATTGAATTATTTTTGTCTGCCTAACGAGATTCTCCACTTATCCTTCTTGGTTTTTCCATCAATTGAAGCTATTTTACATCTGCCAAAACCTCTGATAGAAAGTGTATCACCCTCACGGCACTCTTCCGAGACGTTTTCCGATTGCTTGAAATTGACCTTTACTTTTCCTGATGTTATCAAGGCCTGCGTTTTTTGACGGGACATATTCAGGACGGACGATAGCACACTATCAAGCCTAAGGGAACTGACTGTGGTGACTTGCTCTTCCCATTTTTCATTAACTTGAATGATATTCTCGATTGGAAGCCTTTTGATGGAAACGGAAGCGCTACCTATTTTCTCCAGGTTTCCTGTGAGGTATAAATCCATCTCTCCGGCAGCAATAAATTGAATATGCTCCTCCGTCACTATTATATCACCAAATTTTTCACGTTTTACCCCTAGTGACATCAAGCTTCCAAGTATTTGCCTATGTTCAAGCGTAACAAACTTTTTTGGATAGGAGATATCGTATAAGGAGATATTGAAATCCGATGGTTCAGGAGAGTAATAATCAGGGAAAATGAGCACACGCTTTCGCTCTACGAAATCGCTTCCGCCATTAAATTGCAGTTTCGCATCCGGGTCATTCCCTAATAAGGAAGTAAGGATTTCCTGCTGGCGCGGATCAAGAAAATCAGATAGTTTCGGAGCGTAGGAATTCTTGACCTGATCAATCCAATTCATTGCCTGATCAATAAAATCTTTTTCCTCAGGCCTGAAATGCTGATAAATACTCATGATTGAATAAATGCTCCTTAGTTATCAAATTAATGGTCGATCATAAGAAATTGATTAAATTGTTCTTCGTTGCTACTACACAGCGGAAATTTTCCGCCTGTGTAGTAAGATGCTTTCAGGATAATTTTTGTTAATCATCCTATTAAAGTCTGTAGGTAATAGATTCCATAACCGCTGGCAAAGTTAAGCACCAGCAGGGCCACAAGCGGTGAAAGATCGATCATGCCGAGTGGCGGTATGAACTTTCTGAACGGTTCTAAATACGGTTCGCAAATCTTTTCCAGGAATTGACCAATCGATGTCTCCCTTGCGTTGGGGAACCATGACATCAATATGTAAACGATTAATGCCATTGAATAAAATTCAATTAAATAATTTAAACCTTGAAGCACTAAACCCATTAACCATTACCACCTCGCTTCTTCGTACTCCTCATCGGCGGCGAAGCCGGTAATATTACCGGAAACATCGACGTTGTCTGGGGTACATAAGAATATATCTGTTCCGATTTTTTGGATGTCCCCGCTGATTGCATAGACAGTCCCACTTAGAAAATCGATGATTCGCTTTCCTTGATCATGCTGGATTCGTTGAAGGTTCACAACTACTGCACGTCTATTTTTTAAATGGTCAGCTACCTCCTGGGCTTCTGCATAAGCTCGAGGTTCCAATAATACTACTTTAGAAGATTTCTGTACGCTTTGCAAACTTACGATATTCTGATTGGTATTATTCCCTGCAGAAGCGGGCTGCTGGTGTTTAGCTGACTTCACGACTTTAGGTTCAGCCTCCTCTTCTTCCATCACTTCATCCTTGTACTCATACTCATCATCCAGCGCGAAATAAGATTTAAATTTTGATACGAACGACATCTTTAGCGTACCTCCTTAAAATTATTCGCCTACAAGTGCAGTACCAATCCTAATCATTGTAGCGCCTTCCTCAATGGCAATCATGAAATCATTGGACATCCCCATGGACAATTCAATGCAGGGAGCATGCTTCAAACCGGCATTTTGTATTTCCACCTGGAGGCCCTTCAGTTTCCGGAAGCACTCCCGCAAAACCTGTTCATCATCAGTCAATGGAGCCATCGTCATCAATCCTGCAACATTCACCATATCAAAATGAGATAACCCTTTTATGAAATCCATTGTCGCTTCAGGATTCAAGCCATGTTTTGATTCTTCACCTGAAACGTTCACCTGCACTAAACAGTTTATCGGCTCATTTGCGCGTTTTTGAATTTCTTCTGCCAAAGAAATGCGATCCAACGAATGGATATACGCAATTTTATCGATGACATTTTTTACTTTACGTGTTTGCATTGAGCCAATATAATGCCAGTTGGGCTTGTCCTTCAGCACTTCATATTTATTCAATAGCCCTTCGTCACGGTTTTCACCCAAATCGCTTATTCCCGCTTCCAATGCTTCCTTTGCTCTCTCGACCGAAACATATTTTGTCACAGCGATTAACTTTATATCTTTACGGTCCCTTCCACTATTTTCACATGCTATATTTATTTTTTCTTCGATGTTTTTTAAATTGTCCACTACTTTCACTGTTACCCTAAATCCTCCTTCCAACCGATAAAACTCATCAATCTACCTGTCTTTCCGTTATCACGGCGATGTGAAAAAAACAATTCATGATCACAGCTTGTACAGTATGATGAAACGTCGATCTGACTTTTTGGAATTCCTGATTTTTGAAGAATCAATGCATTAAGTTGCTTAAGATCCAATCGATATTGTCCTTCACTGATTAAATTATAGGGCTTTTCGTCATTATCTACCAGCAAATTCTGCACTAAATCGATGACTTTAGCATCAACTACATAGCACTTTGAACAAATCGACGGCCCAATAACAGCAAATATCTCCGTTGCCTTTATACCCTCATTTAGCCATGCTTCAACCATTTTTCGTGCAATTCCATTAACCGTACCCTTCCAGCCGGCATGTGCCACCCCAATCATCCCATGTGCCGGAGCAAGAAAGTATAAAGGCACGCAGTCCGCATAGCAAAGAGTCAATAAAACATTTTGATCCTTCGTATAGAATCCGTCAGTTGCTTTAAAGGCTGAACCATAATCCATTGCACCCCTCCCGCCATCGCGTTCGGTAACCTGATGGATTTTCGTTTCATGCGTCTGCTCGGCCCCTACCCATTCATTAAGCGGAAACAGCAGCTTATCGGCTAAAATCCTACGGTTTCCCTGGACATCTTCAAGCTTATCCCCGACATGAAAACCGGTATTCAATGTTTGGAAATCCCCTGAACTGACTCCCCCATTCTTTGTGGTGAAGCCCGCTACAAGCTGGAGATTTTGTTGTCTCCAGCTGTCAATGAGCATATATTGGTCTTTTATTAAAACAAATGGCTCCTTCATCCTTTAAACCTCTTTATTTTTTAGTCTAGTGTATCATATATTTGCGCCATGTACCTTAAAACCGTTCATCTTTCAGCTCAGCTTGAAATACTGTCTGATGTTCAACAAGAATGACATCCGCACCTATTTTTTTTATTTTGCGCCATGGGATTACTATATCCTGTTCCCTGCCAAAGAAGCCCATTAGCCTTGTTCCATTTGAAACGATGATGGCCTCTATTTTCCCCGTGGCCGTATTGATTTCAAGATCTGCCATATTACCCAGTTTCTTTCCATCTGCTATATTGACGATATCCTTAATTTGAAATTCGGAAATCCTGGTCACATCACTCAGCTCCTCAAAATTTCATCATAGATGTTGGTCCTATTCCTATGTATATGACATGATTCACTCAAGGATGAAGAATACGATAAATAAACGTCCATTCATTTCATGACTTACCTTCTGAAAGGGGTTTTTCACAAAATAAAAAAGCCGCTATGGAAAAGTTGCTGATAAGCGGGTAATCGGCATTTGCCCTACCCGCTTCAGCTAACTTTTTCTCATGTCCAGCTTCTACTGTTGGATATTTTTATTCATTTGCTTGATTGCCGCTTTTTCCAATCGGGAGACCTGCGCTTGTGAAATGCCAATTTCCTCGGCTACCTCCATTTGCGTCTTTCCTTGGAAGAAACGTTTGCGAAGGATCATTTTTTCCCGGTCATTCAACCGTCTCATTCCTTCATTTATAGCTATTTCATCAATCCAGGTACTATCTTTATTTTTTTCATCACTCAGTTGGTCGAGTACATAAATCGGATCCCCGCCATCATTATAAATCGGTTCAAAAAGGGAAACTGGATCTTGTATAGCATCTAGTGCAAAAACAATTTCTTCATGAGGTACTTCCAACACCTTGGCGATTTCTTCAGCTGTCGGCTCACGAAGGGTCTGGCTTATGAGCTTTTCTTTTACCTGTAAAGCTTTGTAAGCGATGTCTCTCAAAGAACGGGATACCCGAATAGGATTATTGTCACGAAGATATCTTCTGATTTCTCCAATAATCATCGGTACAGCATACGTTGAAAACTTAACATTTTGACCTAGGTCAAAGTTATCTATCGACTTCATCAACCCTATACAGCCTACCTGAAATAGATCATCTACATACTCTCCCCGATTGTTGAAGCGTTGAATGACGCTTAGAACGAGTCGAAGATTCCCGTTTACCAGTTTTTCTCTTGCTGAAATATCGCCATTTTGCAGTTCTTTAAAGAGTTTTCTCATTTCTTCATTCTTTAAAACCGGTAATTTTGATGTATCCACACCGCAGATTTCAACCTTATTACGAGACAAAATTATTCCCTCCTCACAGGAGCGCTGTACAAAAAACAGTATTTCCGCGGGAGGAAAAAATATGCACATGGCTAGAACAGAAAATCACCATTTTTTTTCATTATTGCTGCCAAAGTATTGATTTAATTGGCATTTTTCCACTTTATTTTTTTACACCATTTTATTAAATTCTTTTCGAAGCCTCTTAATAATCCTTTTTTCCAAACGTGAAATGTAAGATTGGGAAATCCCCAGCATATCGGCAACATCCTTTTGGGTTTTCTCCTCTCCACCTGCAAGTCCAAAACGGAGTTCCATTATCTGTTTTTCACGCTCGGATAACTGCGTAAGTGCTTTCGTCAACAGCTTGCGGTCAACGTTTGCCTCGAGGTCTTTCGTAATAATGTCATCGTCAGTTCCAAGTACATCGGATAACAGAAGTTCATTTCCATCCCAATCAATATTCAGGGGTTCATCAAAAGAAACTTCAGAACGGATTTTATTATTTCTACGTAAATACATTAATATTTCATTCTCGATGCATCTCGAAGCATATGTAGCGAGTTTAATTTTCTTTTCAGGATTGAATGTATTCACAGCTTTGATCAAACCTATGGTACCAATGCTGATTAGATCTTCAATATTGATGCCCGTATTTTCAAATTTCCTGGCAATATAAACAACCAGCCTTAAGTTCCGTTCAATTAAGATCGATCGTGCAGCTTCATCGCCCTTGGGTAATTTATTGATCAGTATTGCCTCTTCTTCCTTTGAAAGGGGCGGTGGCAGTGCCTCACTACCTCCTATATAAAATATTTCGTCCGTTTTCAATCCGAGCTTGAACAATAGTTTGTACCAAAAATAAGTGAGCCGAAGAATGAATTTCTTCAAAATAATTCTCCCTTCTAATAAACGGATTATGGGTCTAAATTTAGAGTGAATCAAAAAGTTCAGGAGGCATTTTGCACCGGTATCCCGGTTAACATTTTCGGGTGAACGATAGATTGATAGCTATTGTCGGGAGAGAGTTGCTGAAAGGTAAACGATACGAGACCCTGCTTGACATGATATTCTTTTTCTCCTTTTAAGATTTTAATGTAATCCGGTTTGATTGCGGTTAACAGCTGGTGTTCATGGCCCACGACTTTAAAAGGGATGACACGCATTCTACCAGTCCATGAATATTCGGGCTGTACTTCCTGGCTAATCAAGTTATCAGGATTTTTAAAGAGCTCTAGCATATCGTCTGGAATTCCTGCCTCCCCGCCTGAAAGTGAAATGATCATTACTGGGGAACGTGTAATTGGATCATATAATTGATTGCCGCTATCCACCAATCC
The DNA here is from genome assembly GCF_050274955.1 of Peribacillus sp. NPDC006672. Taxonomy (NCBI): domain Bacteria; kingdom Bacillati; phylum Bacillota; class Bacilli; order Caryophanales; family Bacillaceae; genus Peribacillus; species Peribacillus sp. NPDC006672. The sequence continues at coordinate 19,468 of NZ_JBNNOR010000008.1, read as the reverse complement.
ATGAAACGTACCTTCAAAGTCAGAAATTTTAACCGAGACCGAAACCATTTGTTCATGTGTAAGCTTTGTCATCTCCATCCCTTCAAGTGTCCTCTTGGAAAATTGCCAAGCGAGCGGGAACCCAATCATTACAAATATCCAACTGACAGGGTCACCAAAACGATTGATTCCTGCATATTGACCAGGGTCCTTGGAAACGATTTGAAATTCAAATAGATAGTGAAGTCCCAGAAGGATTCCTCCCGATAAAAACGTCACAAAATATAAAGTGGCCACCGATTTCATGAAAAGTTTTAACCTATTAAACCCAAAGGTTGCCAGCACCATGACCAGGGATACTAAAATCTTCATGTACACTCGGTCGGCAATTGCATAAAAAGGAGTGAATGCCAATACGATAATGAGGGAACCGATCAGCCCGCCGATGCATACCCGCCAAAGAGCTACCCTTCGTTTGAGGATGATGGCGGTCCAATATAAAAGGAGGCAGTCAAATAACCAATTCAATAACCAGATCACATCTAAATATAAGGTCAAACACCCTCCCCTCCTTTTATGAGCTAACCTTCCACTAGCAAAAAGTATAGCGTACCTGCCCTAAGAAAGTGTGTCACTTTTTGTACTGAAAACTTAAGAGTTTTTCAGTCATTTTTACCCTTTTTGTAGAAAAACAGCTATTGATATTTTCAATACTGTCTTAGAGACTATCCTGCTCCCTTTTACTTCTGTCGATTTATGTTATAAAAGTTTAATAATTTCTCGATGCTTTTTTCTTTTACGTATGAAAAGCGAACAAAAACTTAATGACCCCTAGCCGTTAACAAAAAGAGGGTACTTGCCCCAGATACTCCATCATGCAGTAGAAACCGGTCTTCCACCGCACAGGGACATTTAGACATCAATCAAGGATGCTAATATAAGATTTCGGCTAGCCTTCGAACTGAGTGACACCGCTCAAGAAAAGCCCCATTATTCCAAAGTCATTGGACCCAAGTGCTTTTTTAGGCAGGCATTTTTTTAACGGCAAAAAAAACCGTCCCCAAATGGGAACGGCATATGACGTCGATATTAACGACGTCTATTACGGTTACGGAGGAAGGTTGGAATGTCCAAGGCCTCTTCACCTTGATTGGCATTACGTGCAGGTTGTTCATTGACTTCTTCTCTCTTCACTTCACGCTTCACGTTTGACTGTGGCGTTTGTTGTGCCTGAGGTCTTGATTGCTGCTGTTGTCCGAGTGTGGGACGTCCAGTAGGTCTTATTGAAGCTTCAACCTCGTTAAAGCCTGTAGCAATCACTGTAACGACGATTTCATCTTTAAGGTTCTCATTGATAACCGAACCAAAAATCATGTTTACGTCTTGATCGGATGCAGTAGCCACGATATCGGCCGCTTCCTGGACTTCAAAAAGACTTAGGTTCGTTCCACCTGTTATATTCATCAGTACGCCTTGGGCACCATCAATCGATGTTTCAAGCAGCGGACTGGAGATGGCTTTTTTTGCCGCTTCTGCTGCACGGTTTTCCCCGGAGGAAATCCCGATTCCCATAAGAGCGGAGCCTTTGTTGGACATGATGGTCTTAACATCGGCAAAGTCCAAGTTAATAAGACCTGGAACCGCAATTAAATCTGAAATCCCTTGTACCCCTTGACGAAGAACATTATCGGCTTCACGGAACGCTTCAAGCATCGGCGTGCTTTTATCGACGATTTCAAGAAGACGGTCGTTCGGAATGACGATTAGTGTGTCAACAGATTCCTTCATGGATGAAATGCCGCCTTGTGCCTGTGTTGCACGTTTTCGGCCTTCGAAAGTAAATGGACGAGTAACAACACCCACTGTAAGAGCCCCTAAATCTTTAGCAATGCCAGCGATGACAGGAGCTGCTCCCGTCCCCGTACCGCCGCCCATTCCAGCAGTTACGAATACCATATCGGCACCTTTTAGCGCTTCTTCAATCTGCTCTTTGCTTTCTTCTGCAGCTTTTTTTCCTACCTCCGGATTGGCGCCTGCACCTAAACCGCGTGTAAGCTTCCCACCGATTTGCATTTTAATTTCTGCTTTTGATAGATTAAGAGCCTGTGCGTCAGTATTGACAGAAATAAACTCGACACCCTGTACACCATGCTCGATCATTCTGTTTACCGCATTGTTTCCGCCGCCGCCAACACCTATTACTTTTATCGTTGCTAATTGTTCTAAATTAGAATCAAACTCCAACATGACAATCCTCCTATTTTGACGAAATTCCCGATTATTAATGATTGTTATTCAAAAAAGTAACCCAGGATTTTTTTGAATTTAGATTCACCTTTTTCACCTTGATTTTTAGCCGTGTTCTCTTTGACTTTCTGAGAAACTTTTTGGCTGCGCTGGTCATTATCTTCTTGTGCTTGTCCAGCTGCTACAGGAGTTTTATTAGCGGTGTTTTTTTGCATTCTCTCTTTCTTGCATGCGTGTTTAATCAGACCAACAGCTGTCGTATATTGTGGTTCCCTAACACCGATGTAGTTCGGTTCAGCTGTCCTGACGCGGTTTTGGAACACATATTGAGCAAGCTCCAGGACTCCCGGCATCTTGACTACGCCCCCGGTCAACACGAAGCCGCCCGGTATATCCTGGAAGCCCAGTCTCCTCAAGTCATCTTGAATCAACTCGAATATTTCGGTCACACGCGCTTCAATGATATCCGAAAGCATTAACTGGTTGCAGGGCTGCTGCTGGTCGCTGCCGATGATCGGTATTTGGAATACTTCATCTTCAGACGCATCATCATAAAAGGCATGTCCATGCTTTACTTTTATTTTCTCAGCTTCTTCCATCGTTGTCCTTAGAACGATTGAAAGATCCTTCGTAAGTGTTTCCCCGCCTATTGGTATCACAGACGTATATTGTAAATAGCCTTGTTCGAAAATTGCAAGAGTCGTGGAACCTCCCCCAATATCGACAAGTGCCACACCAAGTTCTTTTTCATCCTTGGATAAAACAAGGGAACCTGCGGCTAAGGGCTGAAGAGCGATATCGGTTATTTCTAACCCTGCCCTTTCCACACAACGCAGCGTATTATGTAAAATTGTCCGAAGACCTGTGATTAAAATCCCTCTCATTTCCAACCGAACACCTATCATGCCCCTTGGATCACTGATTTCATCAAGTTCATCAACTTTGTAATGAATCGGCACCACGTCGATAATTTCCCTGTCGGACGGTATCGTTATTAACTCCGCCGCTTCCCTAACACGGAAAACGTCATGCTCAGTAATTTCTTTATTGTCACTGGATACCGCTACTACCCCATGACAAGGCTGTAGCGTCACGTGATTTCCACTTATACCGACGATTACCTTTGTTATCTCCATCCCAATCATCCGTTCTGCTTGTTCGACAGCCTTTTGAATGGATTGGACGGTTTCATCTATACCGACGATCGAACCCTTTTTGAGCCCTTCTGATTTAACATTTCCCACGCCGATTATATTTAATGTGTCATTGACCATTTCCCCAATGATAACTTTTACACTGGATGTACCGATGTCAAGACTTACGTATATTTCGTTGCTGTTCATTCCATGGCACCTCCTTCAGTTTTATACATGTATTAGTAGAATAACATTTTTATATCGAAAGACTTATTCATTATAAAATAACAGAACTGATTACAACAACTCGCTAATTTCATATTAAGCGGTCCATGTCTTATTTCTTAAACAAAACTCGTAGATTCTTTTCTTTTCAAGTGCTTATTGTTCGCTTCTCAACATAACTGATATCATTTCTAAACTAGATACTGCCATAAACTATTCGTCATTTATAACTTAATTCCCTTTAAAATTATAGATTTTTTTTCTGCTTTTTCCGGGAAATGGACCATTTTTCAATTAGTATCCTTCTAATCAGGGCGATATTTTGAAAGAGCCTTACGCCGAACACAAAGATTGCGGCTAAATACAAGTCTACACCAAGATGTACACCTAGAAAAGCCAAACCTGCGGCCAAAATAATATTAAAGAAGAATCCTGTTACAAATACAACCTCATCATAAAGATTTTGCAGATGAGCCCGTACGCCTCCAAATAAGGTATCAAAAGCAGCAAGCACGGCAATGGAGAGATAATTTGAATATTCATGGGGGATATCGAAATCCACCAAAAAACCAAGAGTGATTCCAATCAAGAGTCCAAAAACCGGCAACCACATTACGATTCCCCCCCATCCATAATGGGTTCCATATGTTCCACATTAATAGCATTTTGGTAGGCCGGCAATGTCAACTCACCAGAAGGTGCCTTAATCTGCACTTCAAAATTATCTATAAAGAAATCATCCATTAGTTCAGATCCTTCAATACGCTGCTTCAATTTCGTTGGATTAACAGTAATTGCCTTCATTTCGACCGGGTAATCAACTAGAGGGTATCCATCTATTTTCGGCTGCCCATTTATATCACGAATAACCGATGTTGAAATATACCTTTGTCCTGAAATGGAAATTTCGTCAGCGCCAAACCTATACATTTCATTTATGAGCCGAATGATCAATACAGGTGAAATATACTCGACCCTCTTACCAAGAAGCATATCTTCTTTTATAGGCTGTATAGACACGATTACCCCTTTACCTTTTATTTCGGTCAAACCTGCATCAGTCTTTAATTCGGTTAGGGTGTCACGTAATACTTCTTCTTTACTCTCATTTTTTTTTGTTTCATAGGATGCAATTTTCCCCTCAAGCTTACTGATACCCTCTATTAATTCCGCCTGGGTCTGCTGTTCTTTCAATAAATCATTTTTCAGCTCCCACATATCCCTTGTATCGGAAACGACAGGGTGATTCACTAAATTGAATTGAATTGCGAGCATGAAGCCAGCAATCAACGTAACCAAACTAAAAGAAAGCTTTTTTTTCATTTCCAGTTTCTCACCAATCTTTCATCGAATCCGGCGATCTAATCACCCTCCAATAATTGGATCAAAAATGATATTCTTTTGCTTTTCCACGGTAAAGATAATATTCTCATTAACCAGCTGCTCCTTTATGCCACCGGGTAAGTCCAGTGAAGCACCCAGGACATCGGGGTCCCCAATCGCAGAAATGATAAATGGAGCAGGATGCTGATGGCCATCGATGGTGATCACAGGCCCATTACATACTATATAGGAATCATGATTTAACCTTTGACCGTTAATCGCAACAGCCTCTGCACCTGATATGTATAGTTCATTGACGACCTTGAAGACATGCTGTTCATGAACCAGGTAGTTATTAACATTGGCTTCTGAGTCCATATCTGTACCATCTTCTAGAGTCACCTGAAGGCCTGTGCCTTTCACTTTCACTTTTCCGAGAAACATCCGGTATTTCTCCGTATCCTTTGCCAAATTGAAAAATAGCTGCTTTTCCTGCGCTAGGTCTTTTTCAATTTTGGATACATTTTCTTGCTTTTGAAGGAGTTCATTCTGAAGATCCCTGTTCTGTTTCTCTTGTTCGATCAGTTGCTGCCTTAGCTCATATTCCTGATCCCAGGCTTTATCCTTCACTACTCCTTTACCATCTTTGGTCAGATTGTAAGAGAAGGCAATCATAAATCCGAGAACAACGCAAACTAGGGATAAAACCACCCGTTTGCCATTAATTTTCCTCATTGGTGTCTTCCTTTTTTTCAGCGTCTTCATATGCTTTAAAATAAGAACCCACTTCCAGATCAATGACTCCCTTTACCTTTGGATCCAACTGGCTGACAATCGATGGATAGTGAATCATTTTCTCGTATAAAGTCCGGCTTGTCGCACTTACTTCAAACCCATCGTTCATAAACATGACGATATGGTAGTCATCGGTTTTGGTTGGCGCATAATGAATTTCGGATATGGCATTCTGAATCTCGACAGGAAGCTTGTCCAGCTCTTTTAAAAGCAACTTTAATGCTTTACCCTCTTTGAAACCAATTAAAACCGGGGCAAATACTGGAATTTCGCCTGTTGCTAATTCGTCCAAAACCGACCCGTTTTCCAAAATAGGGGCAAACTTCCCATTATTGGACAGATATGCCATCCTATTATGTTCCGAAACCGTAATTTTAATGGAATTAGGAAATACAGGTGTTACCTGAGCGCTTTTTATTTCCTTATTTTTTTTGATATTAGCGGCGGCTGCCCCTGTATCAACCTTCCAGATACTTCGATCCTTCTTTACCTTACTCAGCTTAATGATCTGCTTGGAAGTAAAATAACGATTCCCCTCCACCTGCACGGATTTCACATAGCTTAATGGGGATAAGAAATATAGCACACAAGCAACCAGAATGAAGAAAAGGGAAAGCAGAAGAACTAGTCGCCTGTTTGCTTTGCTTTTTCTTAATTGTTTTAATTTCGGGATGCGGTCCTCAATGGAAACGATTTTTCCCTTTTCCATCCCTTTCACCTCTTCCTGAAAAAATGGATGGTTTATGACACAGTACGAAATCAAGAAAAACTCAAAATTTGTTTTTTAATAAAACTTTAAAAGGTAACACATTATAACACAATATTTGGATATAAAGAATAAATCCTCTGTTATTTCCGGCCGATAATTTCCACTTCTGTTTCCATTTCAATTTCAAATTTATCATACACAGTATCCTTCACATGCTGTATCAAGGCTTGAACATCCGCGGCACTTCCAGTACCTGTGTTTACGATAAAGTTTCCGTGCATCGGTGAAATCTGCGCTCCGCCAATCGAGTGTCCCTTCAGGCCTGCATTCTCCACCAGTTTACCTGCATGATGTGGAAGTGGATTCCTGAATATGCTGCCGGCACATGGCAGATTATACGGCTGGGTTTCTTTACGATAATTTTTGTTATTCTGCATTCTTTCTACGATTTCGGTTTTATTCCCCTCTGTCAATTGAAAAATTGCTTCCAGTACGATTCCAGGTCGTTTCTTTTGAAGTAGGGAGGTTCGATATGAAAACTCCATTTCTTCCTTCGAAAGCCAAGCTAGGGTTCCATCTTCAAAAAGAACATGCGCCTTCTTGAGGATTACACTCATATCGGAACCGTGTGCACCGGCGTTCATATAGACAGCACCGCCGACCGAACCAGGGATCCCACTGGCAAATTCCAATCCTGCATACCCTTTTTTACTGATTTGAACGGAAAGGCTGACAAGTGACACCCCAGCTCCCGCTTTAATCTCGCCGCCATTCAACTCAAGGTGATCAAGTCCTTTACCCAATTTAAGTACGGCACCTTCAATCCCGCCATCACTTACAAGTAGGTTCGAGCCCCTGCCAATCGCCCTCCATGGTATCCCATGTTCTTTGATGACCTGCATCGTTTTTTCTATATTTTCAATGGATGATGGCACGATGAATAAATCAGCCGGCCCCCCAATTTTCATAGTTGTATGATTCGCAAGCGGTTCTCGTTCAAGAACTTTGCCGATTTTCATTTCAGTTAATTGCTTTATCACTTTATCCATGATAAACCTCCTTGTTGTTCCGAAAATTCCAAATTATGATTTTTATTTCCTCTTTCATGAGGTCATTTATTTTACAAGATTGATAACACCTTTTAAACAGAAAAATAAGCAGAAGCAAGCCCCAGTACGGCCTAACCCTCTTATACTATAGTCTAAACAAAGCCGTATTGCCAATATTTATTATGGATTCCCCAACATTCATACATGGTAATATTTAAGCGGCATTTCATTTATTTCTAATTTCCGGAAAGGTATCCTCCAAAATCGTTTTCCTGTAAGGGTTTTCATCATAAGAATAAAAAAGGAAAACCCTGCATTTAACAGGGCTTCCCTTTGCCAACCATATATTTTCCTGACCTTTAGAACCTTGAATAACGGCTAATATTCAGGAGCACCCCGATTGCCATCAACATAAGTGTCAAAGATGAACCGCCATAACTTAAAAGAGGCAAGGTGATACCCGTAACTGGCATCAATCCCGTTACTACCCCTATATTGATCATCACTTGAATGGCGACCATTGCAATGATTCCCACCGCTACAAGGCTCCCATATAAATCAGGGGCCCCAAGTGCGATCCGAATGCCCCGCCAAAGCATGAGTGCAAATAACAATATGACCAGAGAGCCTCCGATGAAGCCAAGTTCCTCGGAAAGTATGGCAAAAATGAAATCGGTCTGCGGTTCTGGTAAATAGAAAAACTTTTGGCGGCTTTGGCCGAGTCCCAGTCCGAACAATCCACCGGGCCCGATTGCATAAAACGATTGAATCATTTGAAAGCCACTGCCCAATGGGTCTTCCCAAGGATCCAGAAAAGATGTGATCCTTTTTATCCGGTACGGCGCTGACAAAATCAGACCGATAAAACCTGCTACCCCTATTAGTCCCAAGCCGACAAAATGGCTGATTTTTGCCCCGGAAATAAAAATCATAACGATGCATGTTCCTACCATTACCGTTCCCGTTCCAAGGTCGGGCTGTAACATGATCAATCCAAATGCCAAAAACACTAAACCCAAGGATGGAAGCATCCCTTTTTTAAAGGAGGTGATTAGCTTTTGCCGTTCGGATAAAAACTTAGCCAAAAAAGCGATCATCGCTAGCTTCATGAACTCAGATGGTTGTACCGAAAAGGCACCCACACCAATCCAGCTCCTGGAACCATTTCTCGCCATCCCTATACCTGGTACAAGAACTGCCAGTAACATAATGAAACAAATGATGATGAGGATCTTGGCCCAAGTCCGCCACGTCCAATAATCCACATTCATGATGAAAAACATGGCTATGACACCAACGCAGGCAAACAGCAACTGCCTTTTAGCAAAATAAAACGAATCATCAAATTTATATGTTGCCCAAATGGCACTCGCACTGTAAACCATGATTAATCCAACGGTCAAAAGACTTAAGGTGACGATAATGAGAATGAGATCGGGATTCGATTTTTTTAATGGCACGGACATCCACCTCGAGGAAGTTTTTCGAGCCTGTACGAATATAAACATCAATGCTGATTGCTTGTCAGCACTTTAGTCAAAAAAAAAGCGATAACGGCTCATTATCGCTTTTTTCCAAGGTGTCAACGTAGAAGCAGGTTCACTTCTCTCTGCGAAAGCTCTTACTTAAGTTTATGCACGGCCTCCATAAACATGTCTCCTCTTTGCTCAAAAGTTTTATATTGATCCCAGCTTGCACAAGCAGGGGAGAGAAGTATGCAGTCGCCTTCATTTGATAATTCAAATGCAGCCGGTACGGCCTTTTCTACATTATCGACACGTTTTATATTCGTTATTCCTATTTCTTTGGCTACCCGTTCAATTTTTTCTGCCGTTTCGCCAAAAGTTATCACGGCTTTGACATTTTTCATAGCCGGTTTTAACTCATCAAATTCATTTCCGCGATCCAACCCGCCTGCCAATAAGATGACAGGTTCCGTAAAGGATGTTAGCGCTTTGGATGCGGCTAGGATGTTCGTCGCTTTCGAATCATTATAAAATTTACGGTTTTCGATCGTCGCTACATACTGCAGACGGTGCTCCACACCAAAAAATGTTTTCAGTACAGTCTGAATGGCTTCGTTTGCGACACCCTTCAGTTTGGCCGCCGAGATGGCTGCAAGCACATTTTCCAAATTATGTTTTCCAGGAAGGGCTATCTCTGAAACATCAATGACTTTTTCTCCTCGGAAATAGACGGCACCTTCTTCCACATAGGCGCCATTCTCATGTTTCACTTCAGTTGAAAAAGGAACAAGTTCAGCCTTGGTCTTTTTCGCCATGGATAAAACGGCATCTTGATCTGCATTAAAAATCATGAAATCTGAGCCTATTTGATTTTTCGTAATTGCAGCTTTTGCTTCTGCATATTCCTGCTTGGAGCTATGATAATCCAAATGCGCATCATACAAATTAGTCAAGATCGAGATTTCAGGACGAAACTCCTCTATCCCCATTAACTGGAATGATGATAATTCAATGACGATCGAGTCATCGGATTTTGCTTTTTCAGCAACACCAGAAGCAACTGTACCGATATTCCCAGCAATAAGCGGGGATTTTTCACCGATCTTCAACATTTCGAATACCAATGTTGTCGTAGTCGTTTTACCATTTGTACCTGTGATGCCTATGAAAGGGGCCTCACTGATCTGATAGGCCAGTTCAACTTCAGTGATAACTGGAATCTCTTTTTCCAATGCCCCTTTTACAATAGGATTCCGATAGGGGATTCCCGGGTTTTTCACGATCAACTCGAAACCCTCATCAAGTAGCTCGATCGGATGACTGCCGCAGATCACTTTGATTCCCTGTTCAAGAAGTCCTTGTGCTTCAGGATTTTCCGATAATGGCTTCATGTCATTAACCGTCACGAAAGCACCTAATTTATGTAGAAGCGAAGCTGCCATCACTCCGCTTTTTGCCAATCCTAATACCAATATCTTTTTCTCTGAATACTTTGCAGTCTCTTTCAATTATATCCACACCTCTAAATAGATTCCGAGTACCGCACACAGCAGCCCCACTGTCCAGAAAGTCACGACGACACGCCATTCCGACCAGCCAGAAAGCTCATAATGGTGGTGAAGCGGACTCATTTTAAAAATACGTTTACCAGTCGTTTTAAAAGATCCTACCTGTAAGATGACAGAAAGGGTCTCAATGACGAAGACTCCTCCAATGATTACCAGGAGGATTTCAAGCTTGGTTAACAGGGCGATGGTAGCGATGGCTCCTCCAAGTGCCAAGGAACCTGTATCCCCCATGAATACCTTTGCAGGATGGGCATTGAATACTAAAAATCCTAGTACTGCACCGACAACCGCAACAGAAAATATAGCGACATCATATTGTGACTGACTCCAGGCCAAAATGGCAAAAGCACCAAAAGCAATGGCTGATGTGCCTGAAACAAGTCCATCAAGCCCATCCGTCAAATTGACGGCATTCGAAAAACCTACCAGCCAGAAAATAACGATAAAGAGATAAAACCAGCCAAAATTAACAGCAAAGTCTGTACCTGGAATCGTCAATTCAGGATTAAAATGGTCTGTCTGCTTAAAGACAAAGTAAAAGATGACCGAAATCACAATTTGTCCAAGCAGTTTTTGCTTAGAAGTCAGTCCCAGATTACGCTTCATGACCACTTTGATGAAATCGTCCAAGAAACCTAATAAACCAAATCCTAAAGTAACGAATAATAATAAATAAGTTTCAGTTGAAGGTTCCGAAAATTTAAAAGTCATGACAAGTGTAGCGATAGTAACAGATAGTAATATGACCAAACCGCCCATGGTGGGTGTTCCAGTTTTCTTCAGATGCGATTGTGGGCCTTCTTCCCTGATACTTTGCCCGAATTTCAATCTTCTTAAAAACGGGATGAAAATCGGCGAAAGAAGAACGGTTACTAAAAACGCCACCAAAATCGTATAAAAAATTACTTGTTCCAACATTCCTTACTCCCTCATTCCTAACACAATTCAAAAATAAAATTCTGCTTGTTGTCATTTCTTGTTTGTTGACGGGGCAAATTCACCGATGGTTCATACTGAACCCAAACGACTTTGAATCGCCTTTTTTGCTTCTTCACGGTCATCGAAGTGATGCACTTCGTCACCGACTTGTTGATAAGTTTCATGTCCTTTTCCCGCTATTAAGATAACGTCGCCTGCTTTGGCTTTGGAAACAGCATAATCGATTGCCTCTCTGCGTTCTTCGATAACCGTATATTCTTTACCAACTACACCAGCTTCCATATCCCTCAGGATCTGGGCAGCATCTTCACTGCGTGGATTATCCGAGGTGAAAATCGGGTCAGTCGCCAACCTGCATGCAATTTCGGCCATGATAGGACGCTTTGTCTTGTCTCGGTCCCCGCCGCAGCCCACTATCACAAAAATTTTCTTTTCGGCAAACTCACCAACAGTCTTTAGGACATTTTCTAAACTGTCCGGTGTATGGGCATAGTCAACTATGACCGGGAAGGCCTGATTCGCTGTAATAAGCTCAAAACGGCCTGCAACACCTTTTATTTCCTCAATCGATCCAATGGTCTCATCTAGATCGTTACCCGCGCACAGAGCGGCAGAGATAGCTGAGAGAACATTATAAACACTGAATTTACCAATTAGCTTCAGCTGAATGTAACGCTCTTCTTTACCAGCTGTCAAGGTGAATGATGTACCATTTGCATCAATTTTTATGTCCTTGGCCCTGATATCCGCTTCTTTGTCTATGCCGTATGTAACGACTGTAGCAGCGGTCGCTTTAATGAAATCAGCTGTTGCCTCATCATCAACATTAAGAACAGCATATTTAGGACGATTTTCTATGTAAGCATTGCCGAGCTGTGAGAAAAATAATGATTTTGCCTGCCTGTATCTGTCCATGGTTTTATGGAAATCCAAATGATCCTGTGTGAGATTAGTAAAAACGGCAATATCATAATCACAGCCATGAACGCGTCCAAGCTCAAGTGCATGCGAAGAAACTTCCATAATGGCCGTGGAGACAGACGCTTCGGCCATTTCATGAAAAGCCTTCTGCAGTGTAACGCTATCTGGCGTCGTATTCTTAGTTTCATATACCGTATCGGCAATTTTTGTATACATCGTGCCAATCAATCCTGTTTTTTCATTTCGATCCTCGAAAATCTTTTCCAATAAGTGACTGGTGGTCGTCTTTCCATTTGTACCTGTAATTCCAATCAAGCGCATCTTTTGCGTGGGATGGCCATAAAATGCATCGGCAAGCATTGCCATCGCCCTGCTTGAATCCCTGACAACGATCACGGGAACTTCGAGGTCAAGCGGCCTTTCGGCAATGACTGCTGCAGCTCCATGTTCTACTGCGGATTGGGCAAAATCATGACCATCGACTGTATAACCTTTTATACAAACAAATAAACTTCCGTCTATGACTTTACGGTTATCATTTTCAATGGAGGTGATTTCAGGATTTTCTCCTTCATACGTAAATAAGGAGTGTAAATAAGATAGTAATTTGTGAAGCTTCATTTTTCCATCCCTCTCAACTTAATTTGAGGATTCATTATATGTGATAAGTCTTGGCTTGTCGAGAAACCAATTTCAATTATACGGGGTTATCACGACTCCGTAAACAAAGCGGCTGATGATTTTCAGCCGCTTTAACTATTCATATATTATATTATACTTATTCTGTATTTTCGCCAAGATAAATTCTTATCGTAGACCCTTCTTTTACTTTAACACCTGGATCCGGAGCTTGATTTATGACTTTATTCCCATTACCGGCAATATCCAGCTTAAGGTCGATGAGCTGGGTTTGCAACTCTTTTTTGCTGAGTCCCACAACGTCAGGCACCTCAACCATGACGGGATCCGTCCAAACAGTTTCCTTCTCAATCTGGTTTTTTCTTGGCTTGACGCCCATGGCCCTAAGTGAATCCTCCATGATATTCCCAACGATCGGTGCAGCAACGACCCCACCGAATTGCACGGTTCCTTTCGGATTATCCACCGCTATATAGACAACGATTTGCGGATCATCCGCTGGAGCGACACCAATGAATGAGAGAATATAATTATTTTCAAGGTATCGGCCATTTTCAGCTTTTTGTGCTGTACCCGTTTTCCCGCCGACTCGGTACGACTCCACAAATGCTCCTTTACCGCTCCCTTGAGCAACAACGGATTCAAGTGCTCCACGGACTTTCTTGGAGGTTGCTTCTGAAATTACCTTTTTCTTCGCCTGTGGGGTCTTTCGCATCAGTACTTCTCCATTTTTTGGATCCACCAGTTCCTTTGCGATATAGGGTGTATACAAAGTACCGCCATTCACAGCCGCCGATACCGCTGTCACCTGTTGAATGGGCGTTACGGCAACACCTTGTCCAAATGCAGTGGTTGCCTGCTCAACAGGACCCACTCGATCCATGTTGAACATGATTCCTTTTCCTTCTCCGGTTAAATCAATCCCCGTTTTTTGTCCAAACCCGAAATCATTTATATATTTAAACAGCTTGTCTTTACCAAGCCGGTTCCCTAATTCTACAAAACCAGGGTTACATGAGTTCTCGACGACTTCAAGAAAAGTTTGATCCCCATGTCCTCCGCTTTTCCAGCAATGCAGTGTAGAACCTGACACTTCCACATGTCCGGAATCATAAAAATGTTCCTTTTGTAAGTCGACCTTCCCTTCCTCCAGCGCTGCAGCAAGGGTGATAATCTTAAAAGTCGAACCTGGTTCATATATACTCCAAACTGGTAAATTGCGATTATACACTTCTGAAGGCACATTTTGAAAATTAGCTGGGTCAAAGGTTGGCCTGCTCGACATCGCCAATATTTCCCCTGTATTCGGGTCCATGGCAATGGCAATTAGACCATCGGGGTCATATGTCGCCTCCGCATTATCGAGCTCCCTCTCCACGATTGTCTGGATTTTGCTATCGATCGTAAGCTTCAAGTTATCACCATCAACAGGGGGCTTATAGTCATCGGCCATATTCTCGAGCCTTTTCCCTTTCGCATCGGAATAAAATTTAACAAATCCTTTTTCCCCACTTAGTTCCTTATCATAAGACAATTCAATTCCCATCAACCCTTGATTATCAGAGCCCGTAAAGCCAAGAACATGCGAAAGATATTCACCAAATGGGTAATGACGCTTTGAATCTTCAGCGATATAAACACCTTTTATCCCTAATGCTTTAATTTCCTTCGCCTTTTCATGAGATATCTTTCTGCCTTCCGGGATTCTGACGCTCATCTCCTGTTTCGTTAACCATTGATAAGCCTTTTCCTTTGTCATATCCAATATTGAAGCAAGCTGTTCCGCCGTTTCCCCAGGATTCTCAATCTGTCTTGGAATGACATAGACTGTTGGCGCAGAAATATTCGTTGCCAGCTCTACACCATTCCGATCCAGAATTTCACCTCGTTTAGCTTCAAAAGGAATATTCCTGCTCCAGGAATCTTTAGCCAGCCCCGTCAACTTATCCCCTAAATAAAACTGTACAATCCCCAAACGGATATCAATGATAAAAAAAACAACGATACCCACTGCCAATGCGATTGCCAGCCGTTTTCGGACAGTAACATTCGAAACACGCAAAAACAGGCACCTCCATTTCATACATGCTTCAATATATGCTTGTCTGCTCGATGCTAGACTAAGAAACTTTTAAAGAAATAAAGAGGGGATCCGTTTGGATCCCCTCTTTATCATCACTCTGTTTTCTCTTCAGTCGGCATATCTTCTGAAGCCCCTTTAGGCTGGGATAATTCAATATTGAAGGTATCTCCTTCCTTCATCGTTTTCCCGGCTTCGATACCCTGTTTACTCACATAGCCAGTTCCTATAGTTTTCAGATCTAGTTTTGCAACCTTAGCTAATTTCATGACATCGCGCAAGGACCATCCCTTCATCTCAGGAACTTTCATTTCGCCTTCGGTTTTCAAGATTATTTTTTCACCCTGTAATAGGGTACTACCGGCTTTCGGGGATTGATCGAGCACTTTACGCCCACTTCCGATCGTACTTACATCATAGCCAAGTTCCTTCAGCTCTTTGACCGCTGAGCTCTCGGTTTGATTCGTATAGTCAACGATTTTATTGGCTTTTTGTTTTTTAACATCAGAAGGTTTTATGTTCAGATATTGCAGGCTATTTTGCATGACAGGATTAAATATCTCTGACAAAGGATCAGCCCCGACATAAGATACACCTAATTTCGGCTGCTTGACCGCCACATAAATGACCAACTGCGGGTCATCTTTTGGAGCCATACCTAAAAAGGAGAATACATAGTTATTTTTCCCTTCTAAATATTTACCTGTCGGACCAGGAATTTGTGCCGTTCCCGTTTTCCCTGCTACTTCATATCCATCAATCGCATATTTTTTCCCTGTTCCTTTTTCCGCAGAAATTACCGTTTCCAAATAGTCACGGACTTGTTTTGCAGTTTCTGCCGAAATCGGTTCCCCTGCCACTTTCGGCTTTGTCGTTTTCAAAACTTTTCCGGTATCCTGATCGGAAATGCTTTTTATCACGTACGGCTGCATCATTTTACCGTCATTGGCTATTGCGGAAGCAGCCTGGATCTGTTGAATCGGCGTAACCGTCGAACCTTGTCCAAAGGAAGTGGTAACTTTTTCAAGCTTATACTTGTATTGAATTTTACCGGTTATCTCGTTCGGCAGGTCAATTCCCGTTTTTTTATCGAAACCGAACTTAGTCAAATACTCACGGAAGGTATCCGCTCCAATCTTATCCATAGCAAGAGTAGCAAAAGCTACGTTGGAAGAACGTTGTACCCCTTCGAGAAAGGTCATGCTTTTTCCTTTTTTAATGCCACTATGATCACCGATTTTACCCGATCCGGCTTTGTAGGTTCCTGCAACAAAACTTTCATTCGGATTAAAGACCCCTTCCTCAACAGCCGCGGCAAGGGTGAATGCTTTCATGGTTGAACCCGGTTCGAAGGTTTCTTCAATAGCCAGGTTACGCCATGTATCCGTTAGCCCGACTTTCGTTGTTGGATGGAAGGTGGGTCTTTGCCCCATCGCCACAATCTCCCCCGTTTTGGGGTTGGATACAATCGCTATGATTTGCTCGGGGTCGTATTTTTGTTGCACTTTGCTCATCGAATCTTCCAGGAACGTTTGTATCTTTTTGTCGATGGTAAGCATGACATCATTCCCATTATCCGGAGCAACAACCTTTTCCTCCTTATCAGGTAAGAGGAAGCCCCATGAGTCACTGTCATATGTCAGTTTCCCGTCCGTTTCCTGCAATTCTTTATTGAGGTACTTTTCAATGCCGAACTTACCGGCCATTTCTCCCGTTTCCTCATCTTTTTCTACATAGCCAATCAGATGAGATGCGAAAATTCCATTAGGATAAAAACGTTTATTGGTTCTTCCGAATGTAATTCCCGGCAGTTCCAATTTTTCTATTTTCTGCTTGACGACCTGAGTCAAATCCTTGCCGGCACTACCGAACTCCACCTGGTATGCTTTTTTATTCGTTAGCCTTTCATAGATGTCCTGTTCATCCATGTCGATATATTTAGCAAGCTTAGCAGCGGTCATCTCCGGATCTTTGACATGCTCAGGTTCCTTTTCATTGAGTACAGCCCTTAAGATATAGGAGGAAGTATCCTCGGCGATGACTTCACCCTTTGTATCGAGTATGCTACCTCTTTTTGCTTCTATGACCTGTTTTTTTTCATATTTCTTGTCGATTTTCGAAGCCAGTACTTCCCCGCCTGCAGTACCAGTCACCTGAATATATAAAAAGCGGCAGATTAATACAAAAAAGAGCAGGCCGAATAAGAAAAATAATCCGGCTGCCCCATGCTTCATATTTTTTTGTTTCTGCATTATCACTGCACACCCTTCACATTATTCTCATTTAACTTGAACCCTAGAGCTGCAGCTTTTTTCCAAATTCTTTCGTATGTACTAAGTTCAGCAACCTGCACTTTCAAATCATCATTCACTTTACCTTGCTCTTCAATTGAAGTTTCGACTAGCTGTATCTCTTTATTGGTTTCATAAATGTCAGCTTGATTAGAGACTATTTTCACTCCCATAAAAGTAACCATGATAGCAAGGGCACATAGTAAGAAAACTTCACCAATGGATATCTTCGCTTTACGGATGACCACTTTCTGATGTGTCTGTTGCTGCTGTTGGTCTTCATTTTGCTGTTCTTGTATTTTTTTGGCTATGGAACTCATTCATGTTCCCCCTTACTGATTTTTTTCTGTAATTATTGCTTTTCGGCGACTCTTAGCTTTGCCGATCGGGAACGATTATTTCCTTCCAATTCTTCTTCTGAAGGTAAAATCGGTTTTCTCGTAATTATTTTCATAGGCGGTTTGAATTCATCCGGGATAACTGGAAGTCCCGGCGGAAGGTCAGGCAAGCTACTTGCTTTTTTAAATACCGTTTTACAAATTCTATCTTCAAGAGAATGGAATGTAATGACAGATATTCTTCCTTCTTTATCCAAAAGCGATATGGCTTGCTCTAAGGAATCTTCAAAAACACCAAGTTCGTCATTCACAGCGATTCTTATTGCTTGGAACACTCGCTTCGCAGGGTGTCCGCCTTTGCGTCTTGCCGGGGCAGGTATCCCATCCTTAATTAATTCCACAAGCTCAAACGTCGTTTCAATCGGTTTAATTTCACGTGCCGCTTCAATTTTCCTGGCAATTTGCTTTGAAAACTTTTCTTCTCCATATTGAAAGAAAATTCTCAGCAAATCATGGAATGACCAGGTATTCACGACATCATAGGCAGAAATGGCTGCACTTTGGTCCATCCTCATATCCAAAGGGGCATCATGGTTATAGCTGAAACCACGCTCCGGTGTATCCAATTGTGGGGATGACACGCCTAAGTCATATAGGATCCCGTCCACTTTCTCGATTCCCCTGGCATTCAACTCTTCTTTTAAGTATTTAAAATTATTAGGAACAAGAACAACACGATCGCCATAGCTTTCCAATTTTTCCTTAGCATTCCTAATCGCCGTTTCGTCCTGATCAAAAGCATAAAGCCTTCCCTTGTCAGAGAGCTGTGAAAGTAAGTATTCGCTGTGACCGGCTCCTCCTAAAGTACAATCCACATAAATTCCATCAGGTTTGATGTTCAATCCATCAACCGTCTCTTTTAATAACACTGTTGTATGTTGAAACATGCTAGACATCCTTCCAATCAGTTATTGAGTGACTCTATTTTTGAGGGCAGCTTTAAATATCAAAGCCAATCATATTTTCTGCTATCTCAGCGAAAGAATCCTCCGAAGCTGAAAAATAGTTTTCCCAAAGGGATTTGCTCCAAATCTCAATACGATTGGTAACACCAAGAATTACACATTCTTTTTCCAATTGGCCATATGAAGTAAGCGGCGTGGGGATATTAATTCGCCCTTGTTTATCAATTTCGCATTCTGTAGCTGCAGAAAAGAAAAAACGGGTAAAGGCACGGGCATCTTTTTTTGTTAAAGGCAGGGCTTTAAGCTTTTCTTCAAGCAGCTTCCACTCTTCCATAGGGTAACCAAATAAACATTGATCGAGTCCGCGGGTAAGGACAAATTGCTCCCCCAGATTGTCCCTGAATTTCACTGGAACTATCAAACGGCCCTTTATATCGATGTTATGATGGTACTCTCCCATGAACATACCCATTACCCCCACATTCTAATCTCAATGTACCACATTCCCCCACCTTTCTCCACTTGTTTTTACTTTCTCCTTCCAAGTAAAAATTACCTTCTTTTCTACTCGAGTTTATTTAGTCAATTTATTTATTGAAACCTGCATTTCACTCGAATGGACTCAGACTAAGACGCAGTCCCACTATTTCTGTCGAAGTACTGCCAGTCAAGTTCCCTGCAACCAAAAAAAAGACAGGGGTTAACGAGGCTGCTGAAAAACTCACGTTTTTCTAACTAGTACGGTAAATCAAATTAAAAAAAGACGATTCTCATTCGATACTTGAATGGAAATCGTCT